>NZ_JBSGBK010000067.1:0-51819 GCF_053601215.1 Amycolatopsis sp. NPDC004772 | reverse complement strand
TCTGCCCACACCGCATCGGCGCCATCGTCCAAGCAGCACTCGTCCTGACCCATCACGAACACCACGGCCGCTACTGAGAAAACCTCATTGGGGCGTTTGGAGCCTCAGCGGCCGCCGGTGCTTTCGCGGATCTCCAGGGCGAACGGGGTCTGGATGTCCTGGGGCGGGGACGTTTTGTCGCCGGTGATGCGGCGGTGCACGAGGTCCACCGCGGCCTCCGCCAGGGCCGTTTTGTCCGGCGCGATCGTCGTCAGCGACGGGAGTGAGAATGCGCTCTCTTCGTTGTTGTCGAAACCCACGATCGCGACGTCCTCCGGCACCCGCAGGCCCAGCTCGGCCACCGCGCGCAGCGCGCCGATGGCCAGCAGGTCGTTGAAGCAGAACACCGCGTCCGGCGGCGAAGGCAGGGCCAGCAACGACTTCATCGCCGCCGCGCCCACCGAGCGGTGCCACTTCTCCGCGGGGGCCACCAGAGTGTCCGAATAGGACAAACCCGCCGCGGCCAGCGCCGCCCGGTAGCCGGCCAGGCGCTGCGACGACGTCCCGCGGGAGGGATTCCGCCCGATCGCCGCGATGCGCGTGCGCCCCAGCGAGGCCAGGTGGGACACCGCCGTGCTCGCGGCCAGGACGTTGTCGATCGCCACGTGGTCGATCGGCACGTCCACCGCGTGCTCGCCCAGCATGACCAGCGGGATTCCGCCCGGGTCGGCCGGGAAGTCCGCCGCCTCCAGGGCTTCCGGGTGGACCAGGGCGCCATCGACCAGGTGCGGTCCCAGCGACGAAAGCGTCTCCCGCTCCCGCGACCGCGTCCCCTGCGTCTGTTCGATCAGGACGCTCCAGCCGCGCTTCTGCGCCGCCGTGATCACCAGGCCGGCCAGCTCGCCGAAGTACGGGATGGACAGCTCCGGCACCATCAGCGCCAGGAAGCCGGTGCGGCCGCGGCGGAGGTTGCGCGCCCCGACGTTCGGCCGGTACCCGGTCGCCGCCAGGGCTTCCTCGACGCGCCGCCGGTTCTCCGGCTTGACGAAGGCGTAGCCGTTCACGACGTTCGACACCGTCTTCACCGACACTCCGGCAAGCGTGGCGACGTCCTTGAGCGTCACGGTCACGGGCGGTCCCTTCAGAGAGTGAGCACGAAGTGTAGCCAACGGCTGCCGGTTTACAACGTTGTTCCAACGATGTAAAAAGTACCCCAAGGCTCCCGTGGTGACCCCGATCACCCCGGCGAGCGGGCCACCAACGACGCTGCCCGAGGAGTCGACGTGCTTCTGCCCTCCCGTCCCCGACTGGTCCTGGTCACCGCGGCCGCCGCCGCGCTGACCCTCACCTCCTGCACCGCCCGGGAGGAAAGCCCCGCGGCGCCCTCCAGCGGCGGCGGACCGGCCGCCAGCGCCCAGTCCGCCGCGCCGTCCGCCGACGGCTGCACGCTCCAGAAAACCGGTTACCCCAAGGTCGACCTGAAGACCGCGGTGGTGGGTTTCTCCCAGTCCGAAAAGGAGGCCAACCCCTTCCGGATCACCGAGACGCAGTCCATCCGCGACGAAGCCGCGAAGCTGGGTATCGGCAACCTGCTGGTCACCAACGCCCAGAGCGACCTGAACCGCCAGATCAGCGACATCAAATCGATGCTCGACCGCGGTGCCCAGCTGCTCATCGTCGCGCCGCTGAACTCCGACGGTCTCCAGCCCGCCCTCGACGCGGCGAAGGCCAAGAAGGTCCCGGTCGTCACCATCGACCGCAAGGTGACGTCCCAGCCGTGCACCGACTACCTGACCTTCATCGGCTCGAACTTCGTCGAGCAGGGCAAGCGCGCCGCCCAGGAGACCGCACGGGTCACCGGCGGCACCGGCAAGGTCGCGATCCTGCTCGGCTCGTCCGGCAACAACGTCACCACCGACCGCACCAAGGGGTTTAAAGACGAGCTCGCGAAGACACCGGGCCTGTCCGTGGTCGCCGAGCAGACCGGCGAGTTCGACCGCTCCAAGGGCCAGGCCGTGATGGAGCAGCTCATCCAGAGCCACCCGGACATCACCGCCGTCTACGCCGAGAACGACGAAATGGGCGTCGGCGCGGTCAACGCGCTCAAGACGGCGGGCAAGACCCCCGGCAAGGACGTCAAGATCGTCTCCATCGACGGCACCCGCAACGCCGTGCAGCTCATCGTCGACGGCAGCTACAACGCGGTGATCGAGTCGAACCCGCGCTTCGGCCCGCTGGCCTTCCAGACGCTGCAGAAGTTCGCCGACGGCGAGGCGATCCCGCCCAGCATCGTCATCACCGACGACCAGTACGACGAGACCAACGCGGCGCAGAAGGTCGGGAACTCCTACAAATGACGGCCACCACCGAAGTGCGGACCGCACCGGTGCTCGAGGTGACCGGGGTGACCAAACGGTTCCCCGGCACCCTCGCGCTCGACGACGTCAGCTTCGCGCTGGCCCCGGGCGAGGTGCACGCGCTGGTCGGCGAGAACGGCGCCGGCAAGTCCACGCTGATCAAGGTGCTCACCGGCGTCTACCAGCCCGACGAGGGCGAGGTGCGGCACCTCGGCGAGCCGGTGACGTTCAAGCGGCCGATCGACGCCCAGCGCGCCGGGATCTCCACCATCTACCAGGAGGTCAACCTCGTCCCGCTGATGAGCATCGCCGGCAACGTCTTCCTCGGCCGCGAGCCGCGCACGAAGGCCGGCCTGGTCGACTGGTCGAAGATGTACGCCGACGCCCGCGAGCTGCTCAAGGGCTACGGCATCACCGACGACGTCAAGCGGCCGCTGCACACCCTCGGGGTCGGCGCCCAGCAGATGGTCGCCCTCGCCCGCGCGGTGTCAACCGACGCCAAGGTCGTCATCATGGACGAGCCGACGTCCTCGCTGGAACCGCGCGAGGTCGAGACGCTGTTCGAGGTGCTGAACCGGCTGCACGCCCACGGCATCGCGATCGTCTACGTCAGCCACCGGATGGACGAGCTGTACCGGGTCTGCGACAGCGTCACCGTGCTGCGCGACGGCCGGGTCGTCCACAGTGGACCACTGAAGCCGCTGCCGCGCATCGAGCTCGTGTCGCTCATGCTCGGCCGCGAGATCCGGCAGATCCGCGAAGAGGGCGTCACGGCGTTCGGCGAGGAGCACGACGTCGAGCGCGAGCCGCTGCTCAAAGCCGAAAACCTCAGCGGCATGCGGAAGCTGCACGACGTCTCGGTGAGCATCCGGCCCGGCGAGGTCGTCGGCCTGGCCGGGCTGCTCGGCTCGGGCCGCAGCGAGACGGCCCGGGCCATCGTCGGCGCCTTCCCCCTCGACGGCGGCAGCGTGCTGCTCGCCGGGAAACCGCTCAAGAAAGGCCGGATCGCCCAAGCGATGCGGGCCGGGATCGCGCTGCTGGCCGAGGACCGCAAGACCGACGGGATCATCCCGAACCTGTCGGTCCGCGAGAACATCGTGCTCGCCGCGCTGCCGGCCCTCTCGCCGTTCGGCCTGGTCAGCAAGGCCAAGCAGGACCGGATCGTGAAGGTCTTCATGGAGCGGCTGCGGATCAAGGCGGCCAGTCCCGAACAGAAGGTGTCGGAGCTGTCCGGCGGCAACCAGCAGAAGGTGCTGCTGGCCCGCTGGCTCGCCACCGGCCCGAAGATCCTGCTGCTCGACGAGCCGACCCGCGGCATCGACGTCGGCGCGAAGGCCGAGGTCCAGGCGCTGATCGACGAACTCGCGCAGGAAGGGCTCGGCGTGCTGCTCATCTCGTCCGAACTGGAGGAACTGATCGACGGCTCCGACCGCGTGGTCGTCCTGCGCGACGGCGCGGTGGCCGGCGAGCTGACCGGCGACCGCATCACCGAAGAGAACGTCCTGACGGCCATCGCGGCGGAAACCACCGGGGGTGACAACGATGTCCACGGCCACCCTTGAGCGCGCGAAGGTCACCGCGTGGCTGCAGAACTACGGCGTCTACCTGGCCGTCGTCGTGCTGCTGCTGTTCAACGTGGTGTTCACCGAGAACTTCCTGTCCGCGGCCAACTTCCGCACCCAGCTGGTGCAGGCGGCGCCGGTCTGCATCGTCGCGCTCGGGATGGCACTGGTGATCGGCACCGAGGGCATCGACCTCTCGGTCGGCTCGGTGATGTCGATCGCCGCCGCGCTCATCCCGCTCTACCTGGGCGCGGGCCCGCTGACGGCGATCGTCGTGGCCGTCATCGCCGGGATCGTCTCCGGCCTGTTCAGCGGGTACCTGGTGGCCTACCTGGGCATCCAGCCGATCATCGCGACCCTCGCCCTGCTGGTCGGCGGCCGCGGGCTCGCGCTGGTCATCGCGCACGGCCAGCTCGTCCAGCTGCACAACCGGGACTTCCTCGAACTCGGCACCGGTGACGTCCTCGGCGTCCCGATCATGGTCGTCGTCGCGGGTGTCCTCGCCGTGCTGGCCGGGCTGGTCGTCCAGCGCACGACGTTCGGGCGGCACCTGGTCGCCGTCGGCGGCAACCGCGCGGCGAGCACCCTGGCCGGGCTGCCGGTGAAACGCGTGCTCGTCGGCGTCTACGTCATCTCCGGGGCACTGGCCGCGGTGGCCGGCGTGCTGGCGACGTCGAGACTCGGCGCGAGCGACCCCAACGACCTGGGGCTGCTCATGGAACTGTCCGCGATCACCGCGGTCGTCGTCGGCGGCACGCCGCTGACCGGCGGCCGGGTCCGCGTGCTCGGCACCGTGTTCGGTGCGCTGCTCATGCAGCTCGTCCACGCCACTCTGATCAAGCACAACCTGCCGGACTCGACCGCGCAGATGGTCCAGGCGGCCATCATCGTCGTCGCCGTCTACGTCGCTCGCGAGCGGAGCAGCCAGTGACCACACAGCCCGCAACGCAGACCACGGAACGCAACGCCGCCTTCGCCGGAGTCCTGCAACGCCAGGGCGCGGCCGTCGTGCTCGTGCTGGGCATGGCCGCGGCGTGGTTCGCCTTCCCCCGCTTCGGGTCCGCGGACAACCTGCGGGACCTGGCGCTGCAGAGCTCCTTCCTGGCGGTGATCGCGCTCGGGATGACGTTCGTGATCATTTCCGGCGGCATCGACCTCTCGGTCGGATCGAACTACGCGCTCGGCGGCGTCCTGGCCGCGTACGGCGCCCAATACGGCCTGGTCGTGGCGATCCTGCTGCCCCTGGCGGTGTGTTCGCTGATCGGGTTCGTCAACGGCGTGCTCATCGCGCGCACCGGGATGGCGCCGTTCATCGTCACGCTCGCGTCGCTGCTGTTCGCCAGGGGACTGCTGCTGGCGCTGACGTCCGAGGGGGCGACGACGTACAAAGTGGACGCCGGGTCGGCGTTCCTCTGGCTCGGCCAGGGCACGATCTTCGGCATCGGCGTCCCGGTTTACCTGACGCTCGTCCTGTTCGCCCTCGGCGGGCTCCTGTTGCGCCGCACGCGCTTCGGCCAGTCCGTGTTCGCCATCGGCGGTGCCGAGCAGTCGGCGCTGCTGATGGGACTTCCGGTGGCCCGCACCAAGATCGGCCTCTACACGCTCAGCGGCGCGCTCGCCGGCGTCGCGGGCATCCTCACCGCCGCCTACCTGCAGTCCGGCGTCACGGTGATCGGTGTCGGCACCGAACTCGACGCGATTTCCGTCGTGGTCATCGGCGGCACGCTGCTCACCGGCGGCGCCGGGACGATCATCGGCACGCTCGTCGGCGTGCTGCTGCGCACGCTCATCCAGAACGTCATCAACCAGATCGGCACCCTCGACTCCAATTACCAGACGGTGGTGAGCGGGGCCTTCCTGCTCGTCGTCGTGGTGATCCAGCGCCTGCTCGCGCGCGCCCGAACCCGCTGACCCCTGTCCCCTACCAGGAGGTTCGACGATGCTCCGCCCCGCCCGCCTGGCCGCCGTGCTGGCCCTGGCGCTCACCGGACTCGCGGTGCCCACCGCGAACGCCGCGGCGCCACCTCAGTGGCAGCGGCTCGCCCCGCCGCTGTCGACGCCGTGGACGAACGACGTCTCCCCCACCAACGCCCTGCCGGACTACCCGAGACCGCAGCTGACCCGCGCGAAGTGGCAGAACCTCAACGGCGTCTGGGAATTCTCCTCGGCCAAGCCCGGGGAGGCCGTGCCGGTGGGCAAGACGCTGGGTGAGCGGATCCTGGTGCCGTACCCGGTCGAGTCGGCGCTGTCGGGGATCATGCGCCACGAGACGAACATGTGGTACCGGCGGACGTTCCAGCTGCCCCGCGACTGGCGGGGCCAGCGCATCCTGCTGCACTTCCAGGCGGTCGACTACGACACGACGGTGATCGTCAACGGCAAGACCGTCTCCCGGCACACCGGGGGCTACGACGCCTTCTCGGTCGACGTCACCGACGCCCTGACCACCGCCCGCGACCAGGAGCTGATCGTCGGCGTCGCCGACCCGAACGACCAGGGCGGGCAGCCGATCGGCAAGCAGCGCCAACCCGGGGACGGCATCTTCTACACGCCGTCGTCGGGCATCTGGCAGACGGTCTGGATGGAACCGGTCGCGCCCGCGCGCATCGATCGCCTGGACGTGACGCCGGACCTCGGTTCCGTGACGGTGACCGCGGTCGTCGGCGGGCCGGTGAAGCAGCGCGTCGAAGCGACCGCCTACGACCACGGCCGCCCGGTCGGGCGCGTGTCCGGCGACGCGAACAAGCCGTTGAAGCTCAAGGTGGACCGGCCGCACCTGTGGTCGCCCGACGATCCGTTCCTCTACGACCTGCGGGTGAAGCTCGTCCCGTCGGGCGACGAGGTCGGCTCGTACTTCGGGCTGCGCACGGTCGGGCTCGGCAAGACCGTCGACGGCAAGCAGCGGATGCTGCTCAACGGCAAGTTCGTCATGCAGGTCGGCCCGCTCGACCAGGGCTTCTGGCCGGACGGCATCTACACCGCGCCGACCGACGCCGCGCTGAGGTTCGACCTGGAGCAGGAGAAGGCGCTCGGCTTCAACATGGTGCGCAAGCACATCAAGGTCGAGCCGGACCGCTGGTACTACTACGCCGACAAGCTCGGTCTCCTGGTCTGGCAGGACATGCCGGCGATGAAGGACGACGTCGAGCCGTCCGCGGCTTCGCGGGTCAACTTCGAGTCCGAGCTGAAGCGGATGATCGACCAGCACCGCAGCTTCCCGTCGATCGTCAGCTGGGTGCCGTTCAACGAGGGCTGGGGCGACTACGAAGTCGGCCGCATCGCCGACCTGGTCAAGTCGTGGGACCCGACGCGGCTGGTGAACGCCGAATCCGGGGTCAACTGCTGCCGGTCCGAACCGGACAGCGGCAAGGGTGACGTCTACGACGACCACACCTACACCGGCCCGGGCACCCCGGCGCAGACCGGCACCCGCGCGGCGGTCGACGGCGAGTACGGCGGCCTCGGCCTCAAGGTCGCCGGGCACGAGTTCGACCCCGCGGGCAGCTTCGCCTACGAAATGGAGCCCGACAGCGCGACGCTGACCCGGCGCTACGGCGAACTCCAGCAGCGCCTGCTGCTGGTCGCCCAGCGGTGCGGGGTGTCCGCGGGTGTCTACACGCAGACCACCGACGTCGAGAAGGAGGTCAATGGCTTCTTCACCTACGACCGGCAGGTGAAGAAGATGGACTTCGCGGCGGTCCGCGCGGCGAACCTCGCGGTGATCAAGGGGGCCACCGGCGCCCCGGTGTCCGGTCCGTCGGTTCCCGCCGGAACGCCCGGCATCGACGGCATCGCCGCCTACCCCTTCGACGAGAACGTGGGCACGGTGGCCGAGGACGTCGTCGGCAGCCACGACGCCACGCTCGTCGGCGGCGCGTCCTGGACGGCCGGCAAGAGCGGGTCGGCGTTGGCCACCAACGGTTCCGGTCAGTTCGCCGACACCGGCGCGGCCCTGGTGAACACCGAGGGCAGCTACAGCGCGGCGGCGTGGGTCCGCTTCAACGCCGTGGGCGACGGCTTCCAGACCGTGGTGAGCCAGGACGGCGACGACCACAGCGCGTTCTTCCTGCAGTACTCGGGCGCCGACCACCGGCTCGCGATGAGTTTCGTGGGCACGCGGGCCCTGGCGCCCACGGCTCCGGAGGCGAACCGCTGGTACCACGTGGTCGGCGTCCGTGACGCGGCCGCGGGCACGCTCAAGCTGTACGTGGACGGTCAGCTGGCGGCGACGAAAAGCGTGTGCCTCGGCGAAGCGTCGACGGGCCACACGGTGATCGGCCGCGGCAAGTACGGCGGCGGCCCGGTCGACTTCCTCAACGGGGCGGTCGACCAGGCCCACGTCTACGACCGGGCCCTGTCCGATTCGGACGTGAGCGCGTTGTACTCGAGCGGGAAGTAGCGAAGCAACCGGACGGCCCCGGGGACCGCGGTCCCCGGGGCCGTCCTTCACCCTTGCCGCGCGACCAGCCCGGCCAGCAGGTTCGTGAGGCCCTCGGCCAGCCCGAACACCGGCCCTTCGACGGCCGCCACGGCGGCCGTCGGGTTGGCCGCGGGCCACGAGCCCGACAGCAGGACCACCACCCCGCCGGCGAAGTGGCGGGCCGCGTCGGGCGGCAGTTCCGGCAGGCGGACGCGCACCAGCTCGCCCAGCCGTTCGGTGTTCGCCGCGGCCCGGCGTTTGAAGCTGCGGGCGAACGCCTCCGGGATGTTGCGCTCCAGCACCGGCGCCATCGAACTCAGCAGCTCGCACAGCACCCGGCGGCCGGTCAGCGTCGCCGCGATCGTGCTCGCGATCCGTTCCTCGCGCGCGAAGCCGGGCTCCGCCGGGCCCGGTGCGCCGAGCGCCTCCCCGAGGTCGTCGAGCCACGCCGTCCACGCGCTGTCGAGGACCTCCAGGAAGATCGCCTCGCGGCTGTCGAAATACCGGATCACGTTGGACTTCGCCAGCCCGACCCGGCAGCTGAGCTCCCGCAGGCTGATGTCGGCGACCGGGCGCTCGGCCAGCAGCTCCCTCGCCGCGGCGAGGATGGCCCGCCGGCGCGCCTCGACCTGCTCGGGACGGCGGGCGCGCTGGAATCCGGCGCTCATGGCGCCGAGGCTACCGATCGGTCGACGCCTTCGCCCCGGCCTCGCGCCGCGACTTGACCCGGTGGTAGCTCCAGCCCAGCAGCGCGAACAGGATGATCGAGGACAGGATCAGGCTCGACCCGGTGCTCCAGCCGCTGAACGGCAGCGACTTCACGCTGCCCCAGACGATCCCCGCCGCCAGCAGCGCCAGCCCGGCCAGCACCGAGCCGGCGATCCGCAGCGGCGACGACACGCTGTCCTCGGCCGCCTTCATCGCGCGGTCGCGCACCGGGTCGACGTACTTCTCCAGCGCCGGGAACTCCGAGGCCAGCACCAGGAGCCCGGCGAGCACGAGCAGCAGCCCGGGGCCGGGGAGGACGAGCAGCACCACGCCGACCACCAGCAGGACCGCACCCGCCACGGTGATCAGGATCCGCTTCGCCTGCTTGCCGATGCCCACTGGGCGTCTCCCCTCGTTTTCCCCGATTGTTCCTGGTCGCGGCGCCGCGTGCCACTCACCAGGACCCGGGCCCTGGCCACGGCCACGATCAGTCCCGCCAGCGCGGCCACGCCGAGCGCGGCCACGAGCCCCGGCCAGACGTAGAGCACCTGGGCGTAGGTACCCCGCCGTCCGGCGAATACCCACCCGAGCAGCTGCGGCAGGAACACCAGCGGGACGAGCGGCAGCAGCGGCGGCGCGACCCGCCACCACCGGGGCTTCCGCCCGGCCCGGCGGACGCCCGGGACGGCGAGGCCTGCCGCGAGCAGCGCCAGGGCGCCGAGCACCCGGTCCGCGACCACCCCGGCGGGCAGGGCCGGCTCCGGCGCGCCGCCTTCCAGCAGGCTCGCGAGGCCCTCGGCCAGCTGCTCCGCGTCGTTGTCCAAGGCCAGCCCGGTGTTCGCGAGCACGGCGATGCCGTACCCGCCGGGCAGCAGCACCTGCGCCGCGGTGTGGGTGAACAGCTCGCCGGTGTGCGACGTCCGCCCGCCCCGGACGCGCCAGCCCAGCGCGTAGTCGCGTCCGGGCGCGGGCGTGTGCGCGGTCCGGACCGATTCCGGGGTCAGCACCCCGCCGCCGTCCCGCTGCGCCCGCAGCCACTTCGCCAGGTCCGCCGCGGTGCTGAGCACGCCGTGGCTGCCGCCGGTGAACCAGTCCGGTTCGGACGCCGGCACCTCGACCCCGAAGGCCCGGACGTACCCCTCGGTCCCGGACGGCGGCGCGTCCACGGAGGTGCTGCCGGTCATCCCCAGCGGCCGGAAGAGGTGCCCGGCGAGGTAGTCCGCGAACGGTTGCCCGGCGACGACCTCGACGATCCGCGCGGCGACCTCGTAGTTCGGGTTGTGGTAGTGGAACGTGGTGCCCGGCTCGTCGGCGAGTTCCGCGTCCTTCAGCCGGGCAACGGCCTCGGCGAGGGTGTGCGGCTGCGGCAGGGTGAGGTCGGGGAAGGCGGAGTCGGCCATCCCGGACGTCTGGTCGAGCAGCATCCGGACGGTGATCTTCGCGCCGCGCGGATCGGCGAGCCGGAAGTCCGGCAGGTACCGCGTCACGGGCTCATCCAGCCCCAGCCGGCCGGCTTCGGCGAGCTGCAGGACGGTGAAGGCCGTCATGGACTTGCTCACCGACGCGATCGGCAGCCGCGTCTCCGCGGTCAGCGGCGCGCCCGCGGTGTCGTGGCCGTAGCCGGCGATCCGGACGACTTCGTCGCCGTGGGTGATCGCGACGGCCGCGCCGGGCAGGCCGGTGTGGTCCAGGTAGGCGCGGACGTAGCTGTCGATGTCCGGGGGCGGGGCCGCCGCGGCCGGGGTCGCCGTGGCCGTCAGGAGGGCCGCCAGCACGAGGAGAAGCCTGATCATGGGGGTGAAGGTAGGCAGCCCGGGGTGGCGGGCGCTGCTGCCGGACGATCGGGGCGACCCCTTACTTTCGGCACCTTCCTGTGCTTTACTCAACTCATCGGTTGATAAACCAGATGGTTGATCAGGAGGTCACGGCGATGCCCGGAGTGGTGGCGAGTTTCTGCATGTCGCTCGACGGATTCGTGGCCCGGCCCGACGACAGCGTCGGGCCGCTCTTCGACTGGTACCAGGCCGGGGACGTCGAGCTGCCGACGATCGGCTACCCGATGACGTTCCGGGTCGCGGCGGCGAGCGCGGAGTACCTGGGCACGTTCCTGGATTCGGTGCGCCACAGCGCCTTCGTGTGCGGCCGCCGCGTATTCGAGTACACGCACGGCTGGGGCGGCCGGCCGCCGGGCGGCGGCACGGCGTTCGTCGTGACCCACCGCCCGCCCCCGGCGGACTGGCCCGCGGACCACCTGGCGCCCTTCAGGTTCTGCCCGGACGTCGCGACCGCGGTCGAGCAGGCCCGGTCGGCGGGCGACGGAACGGTGGGCGTTTCCGGGCCGTCGATCGCGCAGCAGTGCCTGGAGCTCGGGCTGCTCGACGAGCTGCGGATCGACCTGGTGCCGGTGCTGCTCGGCGAAGGGGTGCGGTACTTCGGGCGCCCCGACCTCGGGAAGTCCGAGCTGGAGCAGGTGGAAGTCGTTGCCGGACAAGGGGTCACCCATCTCCGGTACCGGGTCCACCACCCGTGACCGCCCTACTCGGCCGCCAGCAGCTGCTCGAACGGAACGAAATCCGGCTCCCCCGAAACGGCAACCCGCCCCGAGGCCGACGCAGCCAGGTCCGCCCCCGCCTTCTCGATCCGCCGCTGCAACGCCCCGGAAGCCTCGCCACTGCCCCAGTCCGACGATGCCGCGTACACGCCCGTCGCCACCGGATCCGCCTTCAGGTACCCGAACAACGGCCGCAGCTGGTAGTCCAGCACCAGCGAATGCCGTTCCGTCCCGCCGGTGGCCGCGAGCAGCACCGGCTTGCCGACCAGCGAATCCGTGTCCAGCACGTCGAAGAACGACTTGAACAACCCGCTGTAGCCGGCCGTGAACACCGGGGTCACCGCGATCACCGCGTCCGCGCCGGTCACCGTCTCGATCGCGGTGCGCAGCTGCGGACTGGGGAAGCCGGTCAACAGGTTCTTCGTGATGTCCAAGGCGATGTCCCGCAGCTCCACCACGGACACCGAGACCGGTTCCCCGGCCGCGGCGACGGTCGCCGCGGCCAGACGGTCGGCGAGCAGGCGGGTCGACGAAGGCACCGACAGGCCCGCGGTCACCACTGCGAGCTTCATACCGTCGCCTCCACCGCGGCCGAAGCCGCCGCCTTCAGGGATTCGTGCGTCGGCGCGTCCGGGACGTGCGCCGGGCGCAGCGCGTCGAGTTCCTTGCGCAGCACCGGGACCACGTGCTCGCCGAGCAGGTCGAGCTGTTCCAGGACGGTCTTCAGCGGCAGGCCGGCGTGATCCATCAGGAACAGCTGGCGCTGGTAGTCGCCGAAGTGCTCGCGGAAGGTCAGCGTCTTGTCGATGACCTCCTGCGGGCTGCCCACGGTCAGCGGTGTCTGGTCGGTGAACTCCTCCAGGGACGGCCCGTGCCCGTACACCGGCGCGTTGTCGAAGTACGGCCGGAACTCGTTCCACGCGTCCTGGGACTTGGGCCGGATGAACGCCTGGCCGCCGAGGCCGACGATCGCCTGGTCCGCCGAGCCGTGGCCGTAGTGCTCGAACCGCTGGCGGTAGAACGAGATCAGCTGCTGGAAGTGTTCCTTCGGCCAGAAGATGTGGTTGGCGAAGAAGCCGTCGCCGTAGTACGCGGCCTGCTCGGCGATCTCCGGGCTGCGGATCGAACCGTGCCACACGAACGGCGGGACGCCGTCCAGGGGCCGCGGGGTGGACGTGAAGCCCTGCAGCGGGGTGCGGAACTTGCCGGACCAGTCGACGACGTCCTCGCGCCACAGCTTGCGCAGCAGCGCGTAGTTCTCGATCGCGAGGGGGATGCCCTGGCGGATGTCCTGGCCGAACCACGGGTAGACCGGGCCGGTGTTGCCGCGGCCCATCATCAGGTCGACACGGCCGTCGGCGAGGTGCTGCAGCATCGCGAAGTCCTCGGCGATCTTCACCGGGTCGTTCGTGGTGATGAGCGTCGTCGACGTCGAGAGGACCAGCTTGGACGTCTGCGCCGCGATGTGGCCCAGCATCGTCGTGGGCGACGACGGGACGAACGGCGGGTTGTGGTGCTCGCCGGTCGCGAAGACGTCGAGGCCGACCTCTTCGGCCTTGAGCGCGATGCGGACCATCGCCTTGATCCGCTCGTGCTCCGTCGGCGTGGTTCCGTTCGTGGGATCGGTCGTGACGTCGCCCACCGTGAAGATTCCGAACTGCATGACCTGCTCCCTTCGCGAGCACCATCTTACATGCGCGTTCAACTACTTCCAAGCAAGAGATATTCCGGCCGTCAGGCGCCCGAGGGGCACCGGCTAAGGTCGGGGGCATGGACGCGGAGCTCGCTCGGCTGGGTTTGGCAGAACGTTCGGTACGACTACTCGCCGGTCGCGACATCTGGGCCTCGATCACCCCCTTGCTCGCCCCGCGCCGGAACCTCGTGGCCGCCTTCGGTCACGTCGGGCCCGGCGCGGCGGCCCTGCTGCCCTTGCAACCCGGCGACACGCTGATCACGGACGCGAGCCTGGACACCGTGCTGTCCGGCGCGACGAGCCCGCACGCGCTGCTGCACTGGGTCAAGGCGGGCGTGATCGTGCACTCGCTGCGGGGCCTGAACGCGAAACTGGTGATCGCGGAGGACGACCCGTCGTTCGTGGTGGTCGGCTCGGCCGACGTCACCGCCGCCGGCCCGCGGCAGCTGTTCGAGGCGGTCACGCTCTCGCACGAGCGGCACACCGTCGAGGAGGCCCAGGAGGCCTGGCTCGAGTGGTGCGACCTCGCCGGCCCCTCGCTGACCGCGGGTGACCTGGAGCCGCTGCTGGAGCAGTACGGCGCGGGCAAGCCGGTCACGGCCCGCCCCGCGGCGGCGACCCGGACCGCGGCGGCCCCCGCCCGGCCGGTGGTGACCAGCCGCCCGGTGCCCCCGGTCCGCCCCGCGGCCGTGACCCCGCCGCCCTCGCCGGTCCGACCCGCGGCGCCCGCGCCGTCGCCGGTCCGCCCGGCCACACCGCCCGCGTCGCCGGTGCGCCCGGCTGTGTCCGACGCCCCCGCCGCCGCGTCCCCCACGCCGGGCGCCCCGGCCACCGGGTCCCCGGTGCCGTCGCCCGCCGAGCCCGCCCGCCCGGCGCAGCCGGAGGCGGGTTTCCCGGCCGCCGAGGCCGGCGCACCCGAAACCACGGCCGCCACCACCGAGCCCGCCACCGCGGAACCGGTTGCGGCCGAGCCGGAAGCCGCCGAAACCGTCGAAACCACCGACGTGCCGCGCCCGTCGTGGCCGCGCCCGGCCGAGCTCTACCTGGTCAGCCTGGTCGAAGGCGGCGAACCGAACGCCGAGGCCGCGTACCGGCTCGAGGAGCTGCAGCGCGAATACACCCACCCCGGTGAAGACGGCGAATCGCCGTTCCGGGTCGAACTGCTCTGGGCCGACGACGGCCAGGGCCAGGACCCGCCGCGCACGCTGCGCGCGGGCGTGCACGT
Source organism: Amycolatopsis sp. NPDC004772 (assembly GCF_053601215.1). NCBI lineage: Bacteria > Bacillati > Actinomycetota > Actinomycetes > Pseudonocardiales > Pseudonocardiaceae > Amycolatopsis > Amycolatopsis sp. NPDC004772. Next base: position 37,324 of record NZ_JBSGBK010000067.1, on the reverse strand, counting down.
GATCCCCGTCTACAGCCAGAAGCAGGGCCGCCCCCTCGTCGGGTCGCGGATCGAAGCCCCCGGGCTCGTCCTGCAGGCGTACATCGACGAGTTCGCCTACCCCCGCCGGACGTACTGCTACGTGCTGACCCGGCAGTCGGCCGCCAAACCGGCGTTCGGCGATCTCCGCAAGGCCCTCGCCGCGATCGGCGAGAAGCCGAATTTCCGGAACAGTTTCCAGGTCCCGCGGAAGATCGAAGCCCTGCTGGGCCTGTGGCCCGACCTGGGCTACGACCCCCGTTAGCGGGCGGCGCACGCCACTCCGGGAGCGGGAGCGCGCGAAAGTTGTCGGGGGTGGCGGATATCCTGCACTACGGTGCAGGCGAGTCCGCACCACCACCAGCACTTTCGCGAGCCACGATCCGGGAGAACGACCCTGTGACTGCCGAGACCTTGTACGGGGCCGACGACCTGACGCATCTCGAGGGTCTCGAAGCCGTCCGCAAACGACCCGGGATGTACATCGGCTCCACCGACAGCCGGGGCATCAACCACCTCTTCTCCGAGGTGGTGGACAACTCGACGGACGAGGGCGTCGCCGGCCACGCGACGAAGATCGTCGTCACGCTGCACGCCGACGGCAGCGTCCAGGTGGACGACGACGGCCGCGGCATCCCCACCGGCACCCACGCCAAGTCCGGTTTGTCCGGCGTCGAGCTGGTGCTGACGCGGCTGCACGCCGGCGGCAAGTTCGGCGGCTCCGGTTACAAGACCTCCGGCGGCCTGCACGGCGTCGGCGCTTCGGCGGTCAACGCGCTGTCGCACCGCTTCGACGTCACGGTGAAGCAGGACGGCAAGGTCCACCAGATGTCGTTCAAGCACGGCGTCCCCGGCACGTTCGACGCGCCGGGCCCGAAGGCGAAGTTCACCCGCCGGTCCGGGCTGAACATCACCGGCAAGATGAAGCGCGGCGAGCGCAGCGGCACGTCGATCCGCTACTGGTACGACGCACGCTACTTCGAGTCGGGCGCGGCGCTCGACGTCGAAGGCGTCCGGTCGAAGCTGCGCAACACCGCGTTCCTCGTCCCGGGCGTCACGTACGTGCTGCGCACCGCGATCGAAGACACGATCAACGAGGAGACCTTCCACTTCCCGCACGGCCTGGCCGACATGGTCGACTTCCTCACGCCGTCGGGCGAGAAGCCGGTCTGCGGCACGCTGCTGATCACCGGCGAAGGCACGTACAAGGAGAACGCGGCCGACGCCGCCGGCGTCATGCAGTCCAATGTGGAGCGCCACGCCGAGGTCGAGGTGGCGCTGCGCTGGGGCACCGGCTACGAGCGCACGGTCGAGTGCTTCACCAACACGATCCGCAACGTCCACGGCGGCACCCACCGCCGCGGCTTCGACCGCGCGATGGCGAAGGCGTTGCAGGACGCGATCTCCAAGACCCGCGGGCTGCTCAAGCCCAAGGAGGACATGCCGACGATCGAGGACGTCCTCGAGGGCATGACCGCGGTGATCCACGTCCGGCTGCCGGAGCCGCAGTTCACGTCGCAGACGAAGGACGAGCTGTCCACCGCCGGCATCACCCGCGTGCTGCAGGGCATCGTCGACAAGCACGTCAAGGCCTGGACCGAGGATCGCAAGACCAAGTCCGAGGCCAAGGTCGTGCTGCAGAAGGTGGTCGACGCCTCCCGCGTCCGGCTCACCCAGAAGCAGCAGAAGGACGCCGCCCGGCGCAAGACGGCCCTCGAAGGCGCGGCGATGCCGCCGAAGCTGGTCGACTGCCGCACCACCGGCGTCTCCCGCTCCGAGCTGTTCCTGGTCGAGGGCGACAGCGCGCTGGGGTCGGCGCGGATGGCGCGCGTGTCCGAGTACCAGGCGCTGCTGCCGCTGCGGGGCAAGATCCTGAACGTCCAGAAGGCCTCGCTGGGCGACACGCTGAAGAACGCCGAGATCGCGTCGATCGTGCAGGTGCTCGGCGCGGGCACCGGGCGCACGTTCGACCTGACGACCATGCGCTACGGCCGGGTGATCCTGATGGCGGACGCGGACGTCGACGGTTCGCACATCCGCACGCTGCTGATCACGCTGTTCGCGAAGTACATGCGCCCGGTGATCGAGGACGGCCGGCTGTACGCGGCGATGCCGCCGCTGCACAAGCTCGTCACGAAGGGCCGCAACCCGGAGACGCACTTCACGTACACGCAGCAGGAGATGGAGACGAAGTTCGCCGAGCTGGAGCGGGCCGGCAAGAGCATCGTCACCCCGGTGCCGCGGTTCAAGGGTCTCGGCGAGATGGACGCCGACGAGCTGTGGGAGACCACGATGAACCCGGCCACCCGCTCGGTCCGCCGCATCACCATGGACGACGTCGAAGCCGCCGAAGGCGCGCTGGAGCTGCTGATGGGCGAGAAGGTCGAGCCCCGGCGCAACTGGCTGGTCGCCTCTTCGGACCGGATCGACCGCGAAGCCATCGACGCTTGAGTTATTCGTAGCTACCAAGGAGTTCTGCCGTGGCACGCCGCAAGGGCACCACCACCAAGGTCGATCCCAGCGCGTTCGACTCCCCCGGTGCGCACGTCTTCGACAACTCGCTCAAGACCGAGATCGAAGACTCCTACCTGGAGTACGCGTACTCGGTCATCCACTCGCGCGCCCTCCCGGACGCGCGTGACGGGCTGAAGCCGGTGCACCGCCGGATCCTGTACTCGATGAACGAGAACGGCTACCGCCCGACGCACGCGTACGTCAAGTCTTCGCGCGTGGTCGGCGATGTCATGGGCAAATACCATCCGCACGGTGACGTCGCGATCTACGACGCGATGGTGCGGCTGGCGCAGGACTTCTCGCTGAACGTCCCCCTGATCGACGGCCACGGCAACTTCGGCTCCCCCGACGACGGCCCGGCCGCCAGCCGGTACACCGAAGCCCGCATGTCGCCCGAGGCGATGCAGCTGGTCGGCGAGCTCGGCGAGGACACCGTCGACTTCCGGCCCAACTACGACGGCTCGCTCGAAGAGCCGTCCGTGCTGCCCGCGGCGTTCCCGAACCTGCTGGTCAACGGCACGTCCGGGATCGCGGTCGGGATGGCGACCAACATGATCCCGCACAACCTCGGCGAGGTCATCGCCGCGGCGCGGTGGCTGATCACGCACCCGTCGGCGACGCTCGACAAGCTGATGGAGTTCGTGCCCGGCCCCGACCTGCCGACCGGCGGCAAGCTGCTCGGCCTGGACGAGGTGCGCCGCGCGTACGAGACCGGCCGCGGCGTGGTCCGGATGCGCGCGAACGTCGAAACCGGCCCCCTCGAAGGCAGCCGCGGGCGGCAGGCGATCACCGTCACCGAACTGCCCTACGGCGTCGGGCCGGAGAAGGTGATCGAGAAGATCACCGACGAGGTCAACAAGTCCAAGCGGCTCACCGGCATCGCCGACGTCAAGGACCTCACCGACCGCGAGAACGGCACGCGGCTGGTCATCGAGTGCAAGGTCGGCGTCAACCCGCAGGCGCTGCTGGCCGACCTGTACCGGCTCACGCCGCTGGAGCAGTCGTTCGGCATCAACAACCTGGTGCTCGTCGACGGCCAGCCGCAGACCCTGGGCCTGAAGGAGCTCCTGGAAGTCTTCCTGCGGCACCGCTACGACGTCGTCACGCGGCGGACCAAGTACCGCCGCCGGAAGCGCGAAGAGCGGCTGCACCTGGTCGACGGCCTGCTGATCGCGCTGCTGAACATCGACAAGGTGATCCGGCTGATCCGCGAAAGCGAGAACGCGCAGGCCGCGAAGGACGGCTTGATGACGCGCTTCAAGCTGTCGGAGATTCAGGCGACGTACATCCTCGACACGCCGCTGCGCCGGCTGACCAAGTACGACCGCCTCGAGCTGGAGTCGGAGCAGGAGCGGCTGCGCGAGGAGATCGCGGAGCTGACCAAGATCCTGGACGACGAGTCCGTGCTGAAGAAGCTCGTCTCCTCGGAGCTGGCGAAGATCGCGAAGGACTTCCCGACCGAGCGCCGTACCGCCCTGATCGACGGTGACCTGAAGGAGGTCCTGGCCGCGTCGAAGCCGTCGGGCCCCCTGGAGGTCGCGGACGACCCGTGCCAGGTGATCCTGTCGGCGACCGGCCTGGTGGCCCGCACGGCGGCCGAGTCCGAGGAAGCGACGGAGACGCGTCGCCGCAACGGCCGTGTGAAGCACGACGCGGTGGCGGCCCTGGTCCACACGACCGCCCGCGGGCAGATCCTCCTGGTGACCAGCCGCGGCCGCGCGTTCAAGACGGACGTCCTGCCGTTGCCGGTGCTCCCCGAGCAAGCGGGCACGGTCTCGCTGCGTGGCGGAATGGCAGCGAAGGAACTGGTGCCGCTGGAGAAGGGCGAGACGGTCGTCGGGATCGCGCCGCTGGGCGAGCAGGCGGCGGGCTCCCCGGGCCTGGCGCTCGGTACCCGGGCCGGCGTCGTGAAGATCTGCGCGCCGGAGTGGCCGGTCCGCTCGGACGAGTTCGAAGTGATCTCGCTGAAGGACGGCGACGAAGTCGTCGGCGCCACGTGGCTGACGGACGGTTCGGAGACGCTGGCGTTCGTGTCGTCGGAGGCTTCGCTGCTGAAGTACGCGGCGTCCTTGGTCCGCCCTCAGGGCCTGAAGGGCGGCGGCATGGCGGGCATGAACGTGGGCGCGGGCTCGGTGGTGTTCTTCGGAGCGGTCCGCACGGACGACGACGAGCACGGCGAACCGCTGGTGATCACCGCAACGGGCCAGAGCGTGAAGGTGACCCCGTTCAGCGAGTACCCGGCGAAGGGCCGCGCGACCGGAGGCGTCCGGGCCCAGCGTTTCCTCAAGGGCGAGACGGCGTTGAGGGTGGCCTGGATCGGCCCCCGCCCAGCCGGAGCGGCCCGCAACGGAGACCCGGTGGAGTTGCCGGAGATCGACGTCCGCCGCGACGGCTCCGGCCACGCCCACCCGGGCCCGGACGTGGTCGGCCACCTCATCGAGCGCGACTGACGAGGGGTGGCCTTCGCAGCGCCCATCGCCGCGAAGGCCACCTCAGGTCACGGGTTCACGCCGAATAGAACTCCTTCAACCTTCTCGCCAGTTCCCTGGCGGCTGCGGGATCCCTCGCCGTTTTCAGAGCAACGGCGTCGATATGCGTGGCTTCCGGGACGGAAAGATACTCACCAGCAGTTTGTTCGACGACGAGGTCGTGTTCCGGGCTCTTCTTCTCCCGCCGACTCTTCCGCGCCTCGATCCGCTCTTTCGAGCCTTCGAACAACGCCGTCTCGAACTGTTCGGCCACCCAGAACGGCCGAACGATGCGCGGCATCGCATACAGTTCGGCGAGCAACTCCCGGCGACGCTCGTCGCCCCGCGGGTACAGCAGAACGGCGATGCGCAGGACGAACCCGGGGACGAATCCGAAGATCAGCACCGCGACGAGCAAGGAACCCGGAAGCTTCACCGCATCCAACAGCTCAGTCACAGCGCGAACCCCAGCACCTGGAAACGCGGGTCGTTCCGCGTGGCCTGCAGAAGTCGGCCGAGTTCTTCGCGGCCTTTGTCCGTGAGCACGTAGTAGCGGCGAGGAGGCCGCTTGTGCGCCTCCTCCGCAGACTCCCAACCGTCGTCGACCCAACCGTCGTCGAGCATCCTCCGCAGGATCGGGTACAACACGCCCGATCGGACGCCGGAGTCCTTGCCGAGGCTGTAACCCCAGTGCCGCGCCTCCGGAACCGCCATCATGGCCATCGCCACCTGGACGAGCGCGTGAGTGGTTCGCATGGGTCGTAATCTACATAGGTATGCCGGATCGAACGGCTCGCGGCGCAGCCCCGAACGGGGGAAACGCCGCGAGCCGGACGCTAGGCGACCTTGAACGACTGAGCGGCGCTGCCGCTGCAGGCCGCCTGGACCAGCTGGACACTGTCCGCGGTGGACGAGCCCGGCACGGTCAGGCACTTGCCGCTGTGGCGGGCGACGAAGTGGTAGTACCCGCTCCCCTCGGCCACCGGCTGCCACTGCTGGTTGTTGCCGCCGCTGTAGGACCACAGCTGCAGGCCCGCGTTGTCCGCCGTCGACACGTCCGTCACGTCGATGACCTGGGCGGCGTTCGTCCGGTTGCTGATCCGGTCGAAACCGCCGCTCGTCGGGGCGAACTGGTACTGCTGGGCCGTCGTTCCGTTGCACGTGTACTGCTGGATCACCGTGCCGTTCGCACTCGCGGCCGCGCGGGCGTCGATGCACTTGCCCGACGCCTTGTTCGTCACCGCGTACCAGGCCGCCGGGTCGATCGTGCCCGGGTCGGTCGGGCCGGTCGAGCCGCCGCCGAGCCACTTCAGGCCGTCCAGCACGAACCGGTTCTGATCGGCGCTCTCGAACGTCGACGACAGCGCCGTGTTCGTCTCGTAGTTCATCGCGTTGTGGCCGAAGTTGGCGTACAGCATCTTGTAGCTCTTGTTCGTCCACGCGATCGGGTAGTAGCCGCTGTACCAGGTCTGGTTCGGGTCGGTGCCGATCGGGAACGTGGAGGAGTCCATCGAGGCCAGGATGGTGATGTTGCCGTTCTGCCGCAGGTCGTTCTGCCAGGCGTACCACTCCGACGTCGACGACCGGATCGTCGCCGGCAGGTTCGCCGTCGACGGGTGCGTGCGGTTCTCGATCTTCAACGTCTCCGGCGTCGGGCCCCACGTGTTCGACGTGAACCGGCCGGTGCCGAGGAAGTCGTTGTGGAACCAGTTCGCGTACGACGGCGTCGAGCTGTCGTTGTAGGCGGTGACGTGGAAGCCGAAGAACCCGCCGCCGTTCTGCATGTACTTCTGGAAGCCCTGGAACTGGGCCGCCGACTGCGGCTGGTCGTCGAGGAACAGCACGACGTCGGCGGTGGACTTGGTGAGGCTCGTGAGCCGGTTCCAGTCGGTCGTCGCGGTGTAGGTGAACCCGTTGGCCGCCGCCTGCTGCGGGAACCAGACGTTGGCTTCCTTCTCGAAGCTGATGTGCGCGGCGTCGTAGCTGCCGCTGTAGAAGGCCAGCACCTTGAACGGTGTCGCGGCGTGCACCGCCGGAGCGCCGAGCGAAAGTCCTAAGCAGGCGGCGAAAAAGGCGAGAATTCTGAGCAGGGGACGGCGGGGCATGCGGGAACCTTTCCGGTGGGGGACGGGGATCACCAGTGGCGCGAGTAGTGCAGGCCGAAGCCGAACGGGAACAGCGCGGGCTTGCCGTCGCCGGCGTTGATCGGCTGCTGGTCGGCGCTGCGCATCCAGGTCACCGGCAGCTTGCCGGTCGGGTTGTAGTCGCCGAAGAGGACGTCGGCGACGCCCTGGCCCTCGCTGCCGGGCAGCCAGGATTGGACGAGCCCGGCCCAGTCCGGCAGCTGCGCGGCGATGTCGAGCGGCCGCCCGGACACCAGCACGACCACCGTCGGCACGCCGGAGTCCTTCAGCTTCTGCAGCGTGGCGAGGTCGGTCGCGTCCAGTCCCATCCCCTGCGGCCGGTCGCCCTTGCCTTCGGCGTACGGCGTCTCCCCCACGACCGCGACGGCGACGTCGTAGCTGCCGTCGATCCCCGTGCCGTCCTTGGCGAAAGTGACGTCCGGCGACTTCTGCCGCATGCCCTGCAGGATGGTGGTGCCCGGGATGACGGGCCCGCTGGTGCCCTGCCAGCCGACCGTCCAGCCGCCGGACTGGTTGCCGAGGTCGTCGGCGCTCTTGCCGGCCGCGAAGATCTTGCTGCGCCGGGAAAGCGGCAGGACGTGGTGCTCGTTCTTCAGCAGCACCTGCGATTCCCGCACGGCCTGGCGCGCGAGGTCCCGGTGCGGCTTGCTGCCGATGGTGGCCAGGAACCGCCGGTCGGTCAGCGGGTGCTCGAACAGGCCGAGCTCGAACTTCTTGGTGAGGATGCGCCGGTTGGCGTCGTCGATCCGCGCCATCGGCACGCGGCCCTGCTCGACCAGCGACCGCAGCGTGTCGATGAACTTCTGCCACTCGAAGGGCACCATGACCATGTCGATGCCGGCGTTGATCGAGGCCTCGACCTCTTCGGGCGTGAACCCGGACTTGCCGTCGATCTTGTCGACGCCGTTGTAGTCGGAGACGACGATCCCGGTGAAGCCGAGTTCCTTCTTGAGCACGTCGTTGATCAGGTACGAGCCGGCGTGCATCTTGACGCCGTTCCAGCTGCTGTAGGAGATCATCACCGAGCCGACCCCGCGCCGGATCGCGGCCTTGAACGGCGGCAGGTGGATCGCGCGCAGTTCCTGCTCGCTGAGTTCGGTATTGCCTTCGTTGACCCCGCCGGTGGTGCCGCCGTCACCGACGTAGTGCTTGGCGGTGGCGAGGACCGAGCCGGGCCGGTCCAGCCGGTTCCCCTGCAGCCCGGTGATGATCGACGTCATTTCGGTGGCGAGCTGCGGAACCTCGCCGAAGGATTCGTAGGTCCGGCCCCACCGGTCGTTGCGGGCGACGCACAGGCAGGGCGCGAAGTCCCAGTCGATCCCGGTGCCGGACACCTCTTCGGCGGTGGCGCGCCCGATCTTCTCGACGAGCCGCGGATCGCGCGTCGCCCCGAGGCCGATGTTGTGCGGGAAGACGGTGGCGCCGTAGAGGCCGTTGTGGCCGTGGACGGCGTCGACGCCGTAGATGAGCGGAATGCCGAGCGGCGTGGCGAGCGCGGCCTTCTGGAAGCCGTCGTACATGTCGGCCCAGGTGACGGGCGTGTTCGGCGTCGGCTGCGAACTGCCCCCGGAGAGCAGCGACCCGAGCCGCCCGGTGGTGACGTCGGCCGGGCTTTTGACGCCGAGCCGTTCGGCCTGCATCATCTGGCCGAGCTTGTCGTCGAGGGACATCCGCGAGAGCAGATCGGCCACCCGGACCTTGACCGGGCGCCAGGAATCCTTGTAGGCGGGGCCGTTTCCGGCGAGCGCGGGCGTTTCCGAGGTGAGCAGCAAGCCCACGGCCAGCGCGCCGATGCCCAGCCTGCGTCCGAGGCGCATCCGGGTCCTCCTCGTCGAGAGACCAAAATTCACGCCTTGGATTAAGACACAGCAGTACGCAGCTGGTCCAGACCTCTCAGCGAACTCGGTTTCCGCTCACCGGGACCGCCGGCCGAAAGCGCTACCCGGCCAACCGGGCGCGAACCGCGCGGAGTTCACTCCCGGTGACACCGGCGCCGCGCAGGTAGCGCTCGACGTCGAACCCATCCAGGGTCGCCAGCACGGCCCCTTCGAGCGTGGTCCCGTGCTTCGCCAGGGCGGCCCGGATGAACGGCCCCTGGTCGTCGGCACCCATCGCGGCGACCAGCGCCGCCGTGGCTTCGGCCGACAGGGCGTAGTCGGCGGCGATCGCCCGCGGTTCGACGTCGGCCAGAGCGAGCAGCAGCAGGGTGACCAGGCCCGTCCGGTCGCGCCCCATGCCGCAGTGGAACAGCACCCCGCCGGGATCGGCGTGGGCCATCGCCTTGACGACCGCGGCGCAGCGGCCGGCCTTCTCCCGGAGGAAAACCGGGTAGTAGAGCGGGGAACCGTTGAGCCCGGCGCCGTTGATGTGCTGCCAGAGGGCGAGGTCGTCGACGTCGTCAATCGGGACTTCGAGCCGCGCGATCCCGGCCGGGGTGACCGGCCCCGCGGTGTCCGGGGTGAACTGCGCCGAACCCGCCAGCGCGGTCCGGGCGTCCGCCGCGGGCCGGATCTCGTCTGCGTTCCGGAGGTCGACGACGGTGCGGACCCCCGCGGCCCGCGCCTGCGCCCACCCCTCGCCGGTGACGAACCGCAGGTCCGCCGCCCGGAAGAAGGCCCCGAACCGGGTCGTCCGCCCGGACGTCGTCGGCAGCCCACCCAGATCCCGCGTGTTGTGGAAACCCGGCCAGGCAACCACCCGGCGAGCGCTCAAAGTGTCGGCCCCCTCCGGTAGCGTGGAAAACGGGGGCTGCTCACCGATCCGAGCGCAGCGAAGCCGGGTCGAAGCTCTCCCAGTAAGCGTCCTCGTCTTCGACACTCGAAGCGGCAGAAGCGGGAGAAGCGGGAGCGGCAGCAGCAGGCGCGGACCCCAGCCGCTCCTCCCGCAGCCGCTGGAACTCCTCGACCGTCATCCCCGGGTCGTCGTCCGCCGCCCGGGCCGGCGCCGGCATCCCCGTCATCTGCTCGATCATGGCCGTCATGTCCTCGCCCACCAGCAGGGCGACCTTGTTGTACCCGTCTTGCGTGGCCTCGCGCATGGCCGCCTGGGCGATCTCCACCACCAGTGGGCCCAGGCCCTCGCCCAGCTCCACCGCCGACGGCGCGAGCCACAGCCGCAGCAGCTTCCCCCGCGCATCCACCGTCACCTCGACCTGCCCGTCGCGGTCGTGCGCCGTGCCGGAAGCCGAGGCCAGGAGCTCCTCGACCCGGGACATCGCCTCTTCGCGCGCCCGGGCCTGGGCGATCAGCTGCCGGGTCGTGATCACCGCTGTCCCTCCCCGTACGAGTACGTCTCGGCGTCCGGGTCGTCGTCCGGGATCGGCTGGTAGCCCAGGTTTTCCAGCTGGTCCGCGGGAACGGCCGAGGCCAGCGCGTGGTACATCCGGTCGCCCGCCCGCCGGGTCGCGCGCTGGGCCAGCTCGAAGATCCGGTCGGCCAGCACCGCGGACCCCTGCCGCAGCTCGGACCGGTGGATCGACAGGCCGGTGAGCAGCCCGCCCGGCGCCACCTGGACCTCGATGCCGCCGGACGCGGCCTTGCCCACCACCGGGCCCGAGCGCTCGAGCCGCGCGGACACCTCGGCGCCCGCCCGGGACGCCTGCTCGGCGATCCGCGCGGACGCCAGTTCGACGTCGAAGTCAGCCAATGCCATCACCCCGTGGGCCGGTAGAAACCGATGAACGACTGTCCCGCGTTCGTGGTGCGGATCTTGCTGATCTGCACCGGGTCGCCCGCTTCGATCATCTGGCCGTCGCCGATCACCATCGCCACGTGACCGGACCAGACGACGAGGTCGCCGGGCAGCAGCTGGTCGATCGAGGGCACCTCGGCCCCGACCGTCTGCTGCGCCGCCGTCCGCGGCAGCTGCAGGCCGGCGTCCTGGTACGACGTCATGGTCAGCCCGCTGCAGTCGAGGCCGACACCTCGGGCGGTGCCGCCCCAGACGTACGGCACGCCGAGCTGCGCGAGCGCGTTGCGCACCGCCTTGGCCGCGGTTTCGTTCGGCGCCATCACCTGCTTGCCGCCGGGCAGGTTGATCGCGACGCCGCTGCCGGGCTGCGGCGGGATCGCGACCGGCAGCCGCGGCTTGTGGACGGCGCCGCCGCCCCCACCGCCACCGCCGCCCCCGCCGTCCGATCCGCCGGAGTACCCGCTGTTGCTGTTGAACGACGACCCGACCTTGGTCGAGGCCGCCGACGAGGACGACGTCGACTGCTCTTCGCCGCCGAGGCGGGTGCCGATCGCGGTCAGGTCGTTGATCGTCTGCTCGCTGAACGTCGCCGCCTGGCCGGTGAGCTGGCTGATCTTCGTCTGCAGCTTCATCAGGATGTCGCGCGAAGCGGCGCCGCGGCTCTCCGGCGGCTGGATGGTCTTGACCGCTTCCAGCGCCTTCATCGACGCCGCGATCTCCTTGATGATCTGGTCGCGGACCTGGTCGTTCTTGATCTCGCCGACGTGCAGCGTCTCGGCCGCCTCGGCGACGGCCTTCTCGATCTCGGCACTCTCGTCGAGGAGGTCCTGGACCTCCTTCTCCAGGCTCTGCGACGTCGCCGTGGCGCGGTCGGTCGTCGAGCCGGAGGTCGCCGAGGCCAGGTTGACGCGCTGCTCTGAGGCGACGTCGCGGGAGCGGCCCACCGACGTCTGCAAGGCGTGGTGGGCGTCCCGTGCGCCGCCGATGGCCGCCGGGTCGTGGCGCAGTTTCTGCGCGAACTGGTTCGTCGTGTCCAGGTGGTGCCGGACGAGCTGGTCGGTGTGCTCGGTCATGAATCGCCGCCGAGCCGCCGGAGGACGTCGCCGTGTTCGCCTTCGACCGCCGCATAGTTGCGATCGGTCTGCCGCGCGGCCTCGCCGACCTGCCCCCAGCCGCCGCCGACGCGGCGCAGCTTCTCCTGCAGCGCGCGCATCCGGCCGCTGTAGGCGCCGGAGAAGCCGGACTCGCCGCCCATCTCCGAAAAGCCGTGGCCGCCGAGCGTCACGTGCGGGCCGACGTGCTTGTCGGCCGCGCCTTTGACGTCTTCCCCGAGCGGGTCGACTTCGCGCGCGTACCGCGTGTACGCGCCCTCATCGACGTGAAAACCGTCCACTGACCCCTCCTGTCACCGGGGGTGCGACGCGCACGCGGCACCCCCGGTTCCCCTGGTGCGGAATCAGCCTAGTCGAGAGTCCGTACCCGGGTGGGCGAATTGCCCGGAGTCAGCCGGTGACCTTGGCGAGCCAGCCCGGGTCCTGCCAGGACACGATCGAGCCGTTCGCGGTGACCGTCGGCGTGCCGAACCCGGTCTGCCCGCCGCCGAAGTCCTGCGCCAGCTTCGGGTCGTTCTCGATCTGCTGGAACGCGGTGTTCAGCTGCTGGTCGTAGGTGCCGGCGTTGACCGTCTGGGCGAACGCGGCGTCGGTGATGCCGACGTTCTTGCCGAGTTCGATCAGCTGCGCCTTGTCGTAGCCGCGCTTGCCCTCTTCGGGCTGGTTGGCGAACAGCGCGTCGTGGAACTGGAGGAACTTACCGGCGTCGGCCGCGGCCAGCGCCGCGTTCGCCGAGTCGAGCGAGTAGCCCGGCGGGCTGGAGCGCTCGTTGAGCAGCGGGACCATGTGGTAGCGCACCTGCAGCTTGCCGTCGTTGATCGCCTGCTCGATGCCGCTCTTGTACTGCTTCTCGAACTCGCCGCAGATCGGGCAGAGGAAGTCGGCGTAGACGTCGATCGAGGCTTTGGCCCCCGGCTTGCCCACGGTGACGACCACGCCGTCGCGCTTCTGCGTGACGTCGCCCGCGAGCGAGTTCGTCGTCTTGCCCGCGTCGATGATCTGGCCCTCGGTCCGGTTCCGGTCCGCGATCGTCCAGATCACGCCGCCGATCACCAGCGCGGCCACCACGACCACGGCCCCGATCCCGATGATCCACTTCCGCCGGTCTCCGGAAGCTCCCCTGGCTTGTGCGACCACGTTCGAACCGGCCTGCGCCGCCTGACGGCGTTTCCGCGCGGTCCGTTCAGCTCCACCCACTGTGTATCAGTTCCCTTCCGCGATACCCGAGTAGTCGTGCCCGGGCTCGCCCGAGTTCCCGCGACCTCGCGCCAGCCACCCGTCGAGCGACAGCCACGTGCGCGGCCGCACCACCAGCCAGCCGGCCAGCAGCGCGAACCCCGTGTCGCGGAGGATCTCCTGCGGGTACTCGGTCTGCCCCGCCGCCACCTGCCCGCCGCCGCCGAAGCACCCGCAGTCGATGCTCAGCCCGCGCGCCCACGACTGGGCGATGCCGGCGATGAGCACCACGAGCAGCCCCAGCGCGGCCGCGGCGGCCCACCGGGTCGCCAGGCCCGCGAGCAGCAGCAGCCCGAGCACGAGTTCCACGAGCGGCAGCGCGATGGCCACCACGTTTTCGAGTGCGTCCGGCAGCACCTCGTACGCCTGCACGGCGATCAGCGTCTGGCCGGGATCCGCCAGCTTGAGCGCACCGGAAACGAGCCAGACGGCCGCCAGCCCGAGCCGGGCGAGCGTGCCGGCGGTGTTCAGCACGGGTTGGGACGGTCGCACCACGCACTTAGGCTAACGGGGGGACCTGAGAACAACGTGAGGCGGAGGGAGCGGCCGGATGCGGTGGCGCACGCTCCTCGGCTCGGCGTTGCTGCTGGTCACGGCGTCGGCGTGCGGTCCGGCGAAGGTGTCGCCCACGGACTCGCTCGTCACCCGGGCGAGTGCCACGGATCACCTGACCATCGGCATCCGGTTCGACGCGCCGGGGCTTTCGGAGCACACCATCGACGGCCGGTTCGTCGGGTTCGACGTCGATGTCGCGACTTTCGTCGCGAGTGAGCTCGGTGTCCCCGCGAAGGACATCACGTGGCGCGAGACGACGTCGGCGACGCGGGAGACCGACCTCACCTCCGGCGCCGTCGACCTGGTCGTGGCCAGCTACTCGATCACCGACAAGCGCAAGCAGGTCGTGTCGTTCGCCGGCCCGTACTTCACCACGGGCCAGGACCTGCTGGTGCGCCGGACGTCGGCCGACATCGCCGGGCCCGAGGCACTCAACGGCCGCCGGCTGTGCTCGGTGACCGGGTCGACGCCGGCGCAGCAGGTGAAGGACAAGTACGCGCAGGCCGTCCAGCTGGTCGAGTACCCGCGGTACTCCGACTGCGTGACCGCGCTGCTCGCCGGGCAGATCGACGCGGTGACCACGGACGCGGTGATCCTGGCCGGGTACGTCGCCCGCGACCCGGAGCTGCTGAAGATCGTCGGGAAGCCGTTCTCGAAGGAGAACTACGGCATCGGCCTGCGCAAGGACGACACCCAGGGGGTGGCCGCGGTCGACGACGCGATCCGGAAGATGATCTCCTCGGGCGAATGGCTGCGCTCGCTCAACGCGAACATCGGCCCGTCCGGCTACCCGCTGCCCCCGCCCCCTGAGGTCACGTCGAAGTGAAGCTGCCCGACCTGCCGGTCCGGTCCGTGCTGCCCGACGTCGTCGCCGCGCTGGACGCCCGTGGTGCCGCGGTGCTCGTGGCGCCGCCCGGCACGGGCAAGACGACGCTGGTCCCGCTCGCGCTGGCTTCAGCGGCCGAGGGCCGGGTGGTGGTCGCCGAGCCGCGCCGGCTGGCGGCCCGCGCGGCGGCGGCGCGGATGGCGGCGCTGCTGGGTGAGCCGGTCGGCGAGACGGTGGGTTACGCGGTGCGCGGCGACCGGAAGGTGTCGGCGCGGACCCGGATCGAGGTCGTGACGTCGGGGCTGCTGGTCCGGCGCGTGCAGGGTGACCCGGAGCTGCCCGGGGTGTCGACGGTGCTGCTCGACGAGTGCCACGAGCGGCACCTGGACGCGGACCTGCTGCTGGCCCTGCTCCTGGACGTCCGCGCGGGGCTGCGGGAGGACCTGCGCCTGCTGGCGACGTCGGCGACGGTCGCCTCCGGGCGGCTGGCCGCGTTGCTCGGCGACGCCCCGGTGGTCGAGGCCACGGCCCGGACGTACCCGGTGGAGTTCTCCTACGTCCCGCCGGCCCGCGGCGAGCGGATCGAGGCCTGCGTCGCCCGCGCTGTCCGGACGGCGTTGTCCTCGGGCGAGGGCGATGTGCTCGCCTTCCTGCCCGGAGCCGGGGAAATCGCCCGCACGAAAGGGTTGCTGCCGCTGTCCGATGTGGACGTTCTCCCCCTGCACGGCCGGTTGTCGGCCGCGCACCAGGACGACGCGCTGCGGCCGCGCGACCGGCGGCGGGTGGTGCTGGCGACGGCGGTGGCGGAGTCGAGCCTGACGGTCCCGGGCGTGCGCGCGGTGGTGGACTCGGGCTTGGCGCGGGTGCCGCGCGTCGACCACCGGCGCGGGTTGCCGGGGCTGGCGACGGTGCGGGTCTCGGCCGCGGTGGCCGCGCAGCGGTCCGGCCGCGCGGGGCGGGAGGCGCCGGGACGGGCGTACCGCTGCTGGGCCGAGCACGAACAGGCGACGCTGCCGGCGTACCCGGAGCCGGAGATCCGCACGGCCGAACTGGCCCGGCTGGCGCTGGAGCTGGCGTGCTGGTCGACCCCGGACGGCAGCGGGCTGGCCTGGTGGGACCCGCCGGGCGAGGGTGCGCTCGCGGCGGGCCGGGCACTGCTGGTGACACTGGGCGCGACGGCCGAGGACGGAACGGTGACCCCGCGCGGCCGCCGGATGGCGGAGCTGGGCCTGCACCCGCGGCTGGCCCGGGCGTTGCTGGACGGGGCCGCGGAAGTGGGCGCTCGCCACGCGGCGGAGGTCGTGGCGCTCCTGGACGCGGGCGCGACGCTGACGGACGTGAACGCGGAGCTGCGCCGCTTGCGCTCGGCGGGCGACGAGGGCTCGCGACGCTGGAAGCGCGAGGTCCAGCGTCTGGAGGGTCTCGTGTCCCGCGACCGGGCCGGCCGTTCCCCGTCGACCGCCAGTTCCGGCCCCAAACACGCGAGTCCCGCCCCCAAACACGCGAGTCCCGGCCCCGATCACGCGAGTTCCGCCCTCGATCACGCGAGTTCCATTCCCGATCACGCGAGTTCCGTTCCCGCGCCCGGTGGCCACCGGCCCGACCCTGCCCTCGTCGTCGCCCTGGCCCATCCTGAGCGGCTCGCCAGACGGCGGCCCGGCGGTGCGCCCGTCTACCTGATGGCCGGCGGCACCGCCGCCGAACTCCCGCCCGGCAGCGGCCTCGACGCCGAGTGGCTGGCGATCGCCGAAGCCACCCGCGATCCCGGCCGCGTCCACGGCACCATCCGGCTCGCCGCGGCCGCCGACGAAACCCTCGCCGTCCGCGCCGGGCGGGTGTCCGAAGTGGACGAAGTGACCTGGGCCGGCGATGTCGTCGCCCGGCGCGTCCGCAAGCTCGGTGCCATCGTCCTGTCCGAGAGGCCGCTCAAGGACGCCGACGTCCACGACGCCCTCGTCGCCGGCCTGAAAGCCGAAGGGCTCGGCCTCCTCAGGTGGAGCCAGGACGCGACCCGCCTCCGCGAACGGCTGGCCTTCCTGCACCGCGTCCTCGGCCCGCCGTGGCCACCGGTCGGCGACGCCGCCCTGCTGTCCGATGTGGACAGCTGGCTGGACCTCGGCACGGCCCGCCGGAAAGCCGACCTGGCGAACATCAACGCCGGTACCGCCCTGAAGGCCCTCCTCCCCTGGCCCGAAGCGGCGAAGCTCGACGACCTCGCCCCGGACCGCCTCGAAGTGCCGTCGGGGTCGCACATCCGCGTCGACTACCGCGGTGACCAGCCCGTCCTCGCCGTCAAGCTCCAGGAGACCTTCGGCTGGACCGAAACGCCGGTGATCGCCGGCGTCCCGGTGGTGCTGCACCTGCTCTCCCCCGCCGGCCGCCCGGCCGCGGTCACCGCCGACCTCGCGTCGTTCTGGACGTCCGGCTACCCGGCCGTGCGCGCCGACCTGCGCGGCCGCTACCCGAAGCACCCCTGGCCGGAGGACCCGGCCGGCGCCGTCCCGACCCGGCACACCCGCCGCCGCACCTGACGAAAGTCGGGGGCGGCCCGCGACCGTCGTCCGATGCCCGCGCGCCCCCGCGGGCCGCAGACTTCGACGCATGATCACACTCAGGGGACTCACGAAGCGCTACGGGGAGAAGACCGTCGTCGACGCGCTCACCTGCGATGTCAAACCGGGCCAGGTGACCGGTTTCCTCGGCCCCAACGGCGCCGGGAAGTCGACGACCATGCGGATGACGGTCGGGCTCGACCACCCGCAGGCGGGCGAAGCCCTGGTCGGAGGGAAGCGGTACGCGGAACTGCGGCACCCCCTGCGCGAGGTCGGCGCGCTGCTCGACGCCAAGGCCCTGCACCCCGGCCGCAGCGCCGGCAAGCACCTGCTGGCGATGGCCCGCAGCAACGGCATCGCGGCGAGCCGGGTCGAGGAAGTGCTGGCGACGGTCGGGCTGTCCGACGTCGCCGGCAAGCGCGCCGGCCAGTTCTCCCTCGGCATGGGCCAGCGGCTGGGCATCGCGGGCGCGCTGCTCGGCGACCCCGACGTGCTGCTGTTCGACGAGCCGGTCAACGGCCTCGACCCGGACGGCGTCCGCTGGGTCCGCCAGCTGATGCGCTCCCTGGCGGCCGACGGACGGACGGTGTTCGTCTCCAGCCACCTGATGAGCGAGATGCAGCTGACCGCCGACCACCTGGTGGTGATCGGCAAGGGCAAGCTGCTGGCCGACGCCCCGGTGGCGGAGTTCATCGCGGGCAATTCCCGCACGACGGTCTCGGTCCTCGTCCCGGCCGACGCCGAGCGCGCTTCGCTGGACGCGCGGTTGCGCGCCGAAGGCGGGCTGACGCACCCGGGCGAGCCGGGCGAACTGGTGGTGGACGGCATCGGCGTCACCCGCGTCGGCGACCTGGTGCACGAGCTCGGGATCCGCGTGCACGGCCTCGCCGAGCGGACGGCGTCGCTCGAGCAGGCGTACATGGAACTGACGGCTTCTTCGGTGGAATACGGGGTTTCGGCATGACGGCGGCGGTGGAAGTGCGAGGAGGCGGCCTGCCGGGCGCGGTGGCGGCGGAGTGGACGAAGTTCTGGTCGGTCCGCGCGACCTGGTGGTGCCTGGTGGGCGGAACGGCGCTGATGTTGTTCTACAGCACGGTGTCGGCCATCGCCCAGCGCATCGGCGACCAGCCCCAGGGCGCCCACACGATCGCCCTGG
The DNA here is from genome assembly GCF_053601215.1 of Amycolatopsis sp. NPDC004772. Classification (NCBI taxonomy): domain Bacteria; kingdom Bacillati; phylum Actinomycetota; class Actinomycetes; order Pseudonocardiales; family Pseudonocardiaceae; genus Amycolatopsis; species Amycolatopsis sp. NPDC004772. The sequence goes on along the minus strand of NZ_JBSGBK010000067.1, from coordinate 19,053 downwards.
GCGGTGGTTTCTACCTGGCCCAGTTCGCGGTGATCGCCCTGGCGACGTTGTTCGTCACGAGCGAGTACGCGGGCGGCGGAATCCGTTCGACGCTGCTGTGGACCCCGGTCCGGCCCCGCGTGGCCCTGGCCAAGGCGGCGGTGGTCCTGCCGGTGCTGTTCGCGTACGGAGTGCTGCTGTCCTGCGCGGGCATGGTGCTGGCCCGCGTGGTGATGGACGGCCACGGCCTGCCGACGTCCCTCGAAGAGGGCTTCACCACGGCGACGGGCATGGGCGGGTACGTCGCCCTGCTCGGCTTGCTGTGCACGGGATTGGCGTGGGCGCTGCGCAGCGCGGCAGGGACGCTGGTGTCGGTGGTCGTGCTGCTGGTTCCGCTGCCGCTGATCGTGGCCTCGCTGGGCCTGCCGGAGGCCATGCCGTACTTCCCGGGCATCGCGGGCGTGAACGCGATGGTGGAGGCGGGGCAGCCGAACCCGATCACGATGACGGTGGCGCCGTACGCGCCTTGGGTGGGTCTCCTGATCTGCGCGGCGTGGGCGGCTGTGGCGCTGCTGGCGGGTACGGCGGTGTTGCGCCGTCGGGACGCCTGACGTCCGGGGCCGGCCGAGTCTCCTCGGCCGGCCCCGGCCTCGTCAGCCGCCCAGGTGGCGGACGAGCAGGTCGAGCAGGGTGCGGACGATTCCGGAGACGATCCCGGTGAGCACCGTGCGGACCAACGGGCGGGGCTGGTACCGGCGCATGATTTTCCTCCTCGTGGTGGTGACCGGCGTGCTGTCGACCACGATGGGGGGACGGCGCCGTTCGGTAGGGTCGATCCCGGTGTGACCCGGACGCGCCGCGCTGCCGAGCTGGTGGGCGGGGTTTCCGGGGTCCGGGATCCGGACGGTTCCGGAACAGGAGGGCCGGTGGACGCAGGGACGAGTCCGCAGAACTGGTTCGCCGGCAAACTGGCCGAGGTGCTCGCCGCGGCCGGAAATCCGTCGCAGAGGCAGCTGCTGGCCTGCGTTCAGGACTACGACAACGCGCTGACCAGGACTTCTCTCTCGGACCTGCTGGCCGGGAAGTTCAAGAAAGCCCCTCCGTGGGGGCGGGTCGCGGCGTACGCGAAGGCTTGCGTCTCCGTCGGGCGCGCCAATGGGGCCGACCTGTCCCTCGAAGCCACGCTCAAGCGGCTTCGCGGCCACCACCACACCTTGACGGAGTTCCTGGAGAACACCCCGCGGCCCCGGACCCCGGACCCGCGGCGGGAGCGGCGGATGTTCGGCGCGGTGCCGGTCCGGGCCGACGCGTTCCGGCACCGGGACGTCGCCGGGCAGCTGGCCGGCGCCGGCTCGACGAGCGTCCTCACCGGGCTGGGCGGCGTGGGCAAGACCCAGGTCGCCGCCGATCACGCCCACACCGCGTGGGACACGGGCGCGGTCGACCTGGTGCTGTGGATTCCGGCGCGCAGCCGCGACGCGATCGTCGCGGCCTACACCGACGTCGCCGCGGATCTGCTCGGCGCGGACCCGGCGGCGCCGGAACGTGCGGTGCGGCGGCTCCTGAGCTGGCTGGCCGAAACCGCCCGCCGGTGGCTGATCGTCCTCGACGACCTCCAGCAGCCCGACCACCTGACCGGTCTGTGGCCGCCGCACTCGGCCTCGGGTCAGGTCCTGACGACCACCCGCCGCCGCGACGCCGCACTGCGCGGGCACCGGCGGCAGATCGTCGAAGTCGGCCTGTACACGCCGTCCGAAGGACTCGGCTACCTGACCGAAAAGCTCCCGGACCGCGCGCGCACCGACAGCGGGAAGGCGGAGCTGACGGCCCTGGCGGACGACCTGGGGCACCTGCCGCTGGCGCTCGCGCAGGCCGCCGCGTACCTGATCAACAAGCCCCTGCTCGAAACGGCCGGCTACCGCGGACGACTGGCCGAACGCCGGACGGCCTTGCGTGACGTGCTCCCGAAGGAGCAGGAGCTCCCGGACGAGCACGAACAGACCGTCGCCGCGACCTGGGCGGTGTCGATCGACGCCGCCGACCGGCTGGAGCCCGCCGGTGTCGCCCGGCCGGTCCTGGAGTTCAGCGCGCTTCTCGATCCCGCCGGCATCCCGCTCGCGGCGTTCACCACCGAGGCGGTCGCGAACCACCTCGCCGACCGCCTCGACCGCGAGGTCACGGCCGGGCAGGTCGAAGCCGGGCTGGAGTTCCTGCACCGGTTCAGCCTGCTGTCCCTGGATCCGGCCGAGCCCCAGCGCGCCGTCCGGGTACACGCGCTCGTCCAGCGCGCCGTTCGTGACTCGCTCGGTGCGGAAACCCTGGACGACTTGGCGTGGGCGGCCGCGGACGCGCTTTCCGACGTTTGGCCCGACATCGAAGACGACCACGAACTGCGCCGAGCCCTGCACGCCAACACCGTCGTCCTCCAGGAGACCGCCGAGCACGCGCTCTGGGATCCGGCCGGGCACCCGCTGAACTTCCGCGCGGTGGAGAGCCTCGGCGAGGCCGGCCTGCTCGAATCGGCCATCGCCGCGGCCACCCGGCTCCACAACCGCGCGCTCCGTTATCTCGGCGCCGACCACTCCGACACCCTCATCGCCCGCGCGAACCTCGCCACGTGGCGCGGCGAAGCGGGAGATGCCACCGGCGCCGTCCAGGTGCTCGAGGAGCTGCTCGCGGATCGGCTGCGGCTCCGCGGCCCGGTCCACCCCGACACCCTGACCACCAGAGCCAACCTCGCCGCCCGGCGCGGAGAAGCCGGCGATCCGGCCGGCGCGGCCGAAGCGCTTGGGGAGTTGCTCGACCTCCAGCTGCGCCTCCTCGGCCCGGACGACGAGACCACCCTCATCACCCGCAACAACCTCGCCTACTGGCGGGGTGAGGCCGGCGACCCGGCCGGTGCGGCCCGGATGCTCGAGGAACTGCTGCCCGACTATCGCCGCATGCTGGGGCCGGACGACCCGCGAACACTGACCGTCCGCAACAGCCTCGCCCGGTGGCGCGGGGAAGCCGGCGACCCCGCCGGCGCCGTCGAAGCGCTCGAGGAGCTGCTGGCCGATCGCTTGCGGATCCTCGGTCCGGACCATCCCCACACCCTCAGCACCCGCGCCGAGCTCGCCGGCCGGCGGGGGGCCGCCGGCGATCTTGCCGCCGCGGTCGAAGCGCTCGAGGAGCTGCTGGCCGACCACCTGCGCGTGGTGGGCCCCTCGCATCCCCACACGCTCAGCACCCGGAGCAACCTCGCCTTTTGGCGCGGGGAAAGCGGGGACTTCGCGGCCGCCGCCCAGGCCTATGAGGAGCTCCTCGCCGATCAGCTGCGGCTCCTCGGTCCGGACCACCCCCTCACCCTCGTCACCCGCGGCAACATCGCGTTCTGCCGTGCGCAAGGACGCGACTTCACCGGCGCCGTCGGGGCCCTGGAGGAGCTGCTCGCCGACCAGCTGCGGGTGCTCGATCCGGACCACCCCCAGATCCTCCTCACCCGCAGCAATCTCGTGGCCATGCGCAGAGACGCCGGTGACACGGCCGGCCTTGCCGAAGTGGCCCAGGACCTCTTGGCCGACCAGCTGCGGGTGCTGGGCCCGGATCACCCTCGCACGTTGATCACCCGGATCAACCTGGCCGATCTGCGGGGCCGAGCGGGCGACCCCGCCGACGCGGTCGAAGAGTTGGAGCAAGTTCTTCGCGATCACCTGCGGGTGCTCGGCCGGGACCACCCGCAGACCCACAGCGTCCGCACCAATCTCGCCGCTTGGCGGGTGCTCTCCGGCGACCCCGACGGGGCCGCGGAGGAGCTCGAAGAACTGCTCGCCGACCAGGTGCGGGTGCTGGGACCGGACCACCCCCGCACCCTCGCCACCCGCACCCAACTGGCCGGACGGGAAGCCGGGTGATCCCCGGCCGTCCGGGGCAGGTCGCGTCGATCGTGCGCAGGTTCCGGTCCGCGGCCTCCTGGTGCACCATCGGCTCGCGGCGGCGAAGTCACTCCACGCCGATCCCCGCGAGGATGTCCCGGGCGCTCGCTTCCAGCGCGGCCAGGTCGGGGGGCGCCAGGGAGCCCGTCCCCGCCAGCGCGCCGAAGATCGTGCCCTCCATCCAGTCCACCACGATCCTCGCGTGCCGCTCGGGGGCCGACGACCCGGCCGCCTCCAGAGCGGCCGCCGCTTGGCGGCGGATCTGCAGACCGCCTTCGTCGTACACCGCGCGCAACTCCGGCCGCCGCGTGGCCTCCAGCGCGAACTCGTACCGCGCCAGCATCCGCGTCCGTCCCGAAGTGATCGCGTCGAACGCGTAACCCGCCACGAACTCCGCCAGCGAGCCCGAAGACCGCAGCGGCGCCTGGTCCAGCACCACGATCCGCGAAATCGTCAGCTCCAGCAGCGCCGCCCGTGTGCGCGCGTAGTACGACGTCGACCCGACCGGCAGCCCCGCCTCGCGATCCACCGCCCGGTGGGTCAGCCCTCGCATGCCCTCCGCGGCGATCACGGCGATCGCCGCGTCGGCAATCACATCAACCCGTTCCACGCATCGCACTCTACAGGTGTAGAGTCCTCTACAGATGTAGAGGAGGCGACATGCACGCGATAGTGGTCGGCGGCGGCATCGGCGGACTGGCGGCGGCCGCGGGGCTGCACCGGGTCGGCTGGACGGTCACCGTCTTCGAGAAAGCACCCGGGTTCGGCGACGTCGGCGCGGGCATCTCCCTCTGGCCGAACGCCCTGCGCGGCCTCGACGAACTCGGCGTCGACCTCGGAGACCGCCTGGCCCCGCAGCGGGAAGGCGGCTTCCGCGACCGGCGCGGCCGCCGGCTCACCCGTTTCGACGCCACCGAGTTCGAACGCCGGCACGGGCGGCCGCTCGGCGCGATCCACCGGCGGGACCTCATCGCCGCCCTGCGAGACGCGGTCCCCGCCGAGAGCTTGCGCACCGGCGAAGAAGTCACCGAAGTCCGCGAAGACGGCCTCGTCCGCGTCGGCGGCGAAGAACTGCGTGCCGACGTCGTCGTCGCGGCCGACGGCATCCACAGCCGGGTCCGCCACGCGCTCTTCCCGGACCACCCGGAGCCCGTCTACGCCGGCAGCACGGCGTTCCGCGGCGTCGCGCACCTCCCCGGCACCGGGCTGAGTACGAGCTTCGACCGCGGCACCGAGGTCGGCGTCCTGCCGCTGACCGGTGGCGACGTCTACTGGTGGCTCTCGACCCTCGCCGCACCGGGCACCCGCCGGTCCGACCTCGAACCGGCCTTCCGGGGCTGGCACGACCCGATCCCGGCCCTCCTGGCCGCCACCCCGCTCGAAGCCGTGCTGCACCACGACCTGTACTACCTCGGCACGCCGCTGCCCACCTACACGCGCGGCCGGGTCGTGCTGCTCGGCGACGCCGCGCACGCCATGCCGCCGTTCCTCGGCCAGGGTGGCTGCCAGGCCATCGAGGACGCCGTCGTGCTCGCCCACGCCGTGTCCACACAGGACATCGAGACCGCTCTCGCGCGCTACGACCGGCAGCGACGGCCCCGCAGCCAGCACGTCGTCCGCGAGTCGGTCCGGATGGGCAAGCTCGGCCCACAGCTGACCAACCCGGTCGCGACCACCCTGCGCACGGCCCTGCTGAAGTGCCTGCCGGCCAAGGCCACGGCCCGCGTCGGCGCGGGGATCACGGGGTGGGTGCCGCCGCGTCTCCCCCGACCAGCCCCGCCTCGTACGCCGTGATCGCCGCCTGGACCCGGTTCTTCGCGCCGAGCCGGGTCAGGATGGTGCTCACGTGCGCCTTCACCGTGCCCTCGACCACGAACATCTTCGCCGCGATGTCCGCATTGGACAGTCCGGAACCCAGCAGCGTCAGCACTTCCCGCTCACGCGGGGTCAGTGCGGCGATCCGTTCACGGGCCGCGGCCGCCCGCGCCAGCTGTCCGCCGGAAAGCCGGGCGATCACCCGCTGCGCCACCTTCGGCGAGAGGAACGCGGCCCCACCCGCGACGGCGTGCACGCCGGCCAGCAGCTCGCGCGGGTCACCCGACTTGAGCAGGAATCCGCCCGCGCCCAGGCTCAGGGCGCGCTCGATGTAGTCGTCTTCGCCGAAGGTCGTCAGCATGATGACACCGGTCGCGGGCAGCAACCGCCGGATCTCGGCGGCCGCGCCGAGGCCGTCCAGCCCCGGCATGCGGATGTCCAGCAGCACGACGTCGGGATGCGTGGCGAGGACCTCCGAGACGGCCGAGCGGCCGTCGGCGGCTTCGGCGACGACCTCGATTTCCGCGTCCGCGGCCAGGATCGCCGCCACCCCCGCCCGCATCATCGCTTCGTCGTCGGCCAGCACGACCCTGATCACGTTGCCCCCTCGGCGAACCTGTCCTTGGCGACCAGTCTCCCACCGGCGAAACACAGCCGGTAGGCGGCGTAGTCGTTGTCGAGCCACGACCTTCCGGTGCCGTAGTACTCGCAGGCGACCCCGGGCACGGCCGGCAACGGCGGCTCGCCCCGGTTCGGGCGAGCGCCGCGCTCACGTTCGGGCAGCTGCGGCGCCACCTCGGCCCGCGACTGCCCGATCCGCAACCGCTCGTAGACGCCGGGCGGCAGTTCCGACGAGTTCCACAGGTACAGAAAAGCGATCCCGGCGATCCCGAGCACCACCGCGAACAGCCCGAGCGGGACGGCGACTGCCTGGATCAGGCTGCGCCGCACATCCCGCCGGGCCAGCTCGAGCGCCCGGGCCGACGTCGACGGCTCCCCATCGTCATCCGAAGAAGCCCCCGGCTCGGCCGGCTCGGCCGGCTCGGCCGGCTCGGCCGGCGCGGCCCCGTGCGGCAGCATCGCGGCAACGCCGAACCCACCGGCGGCATCGGGCCCGGCCCGCAGCGTCCCACCGACGAGCCGCACGCGCTCGCGCAGCCCGATCAGCCCGACGTGCCCGGAAGCGGCCCCGGGCAACGGCCCGGCGGGCGGCGCGGCGTTGACGACACCGACCTCGGTCCGCGCACCGGAACTGGTCACCCGGACGGTAACGGCGGCCCCCGGAGCATGCTTCGCGACATTCGTCAGAGCTTCCTGCACGACGCGGTAAGCGGCACGAGCCACCATCGGCGGCGCCCCGGCGGTGTCCACAGTGGATTCGATCAGCAACCCGGACGCCCGCGCCCGCGCAATCAGCTCGCCGAGATCCCCCTGCACCGGCTCGACCGGCGCGGCATCCTCCCGCAGCACGCCGATGATTTCCCGCAACCGCTCGGTCGCCGTCGCAGCACTGGTCCGCAGTTGCGCGGCGGCGTCGCGCTGGGCATCGTCGAGCCCGCCGGCAACCTCCAGAGCGGCGGCCCGGACGGCGATCAGGCTCAGCTCGTGCCCGAGCGAGTCGTGCATATCGCTGGCAATCCGAGCACGTTCCCGCAGCCGAGCCTGCTCGGCGACCAGCCGCTGCCGGCTCTCCATTTCTTCGGCCCGGCGCCAGCCCGTGCGGGCAAGCTCACCGCGGACCCGGACGTAACGGCCAAGCAGCCACGGCGACAGCCCGGCAAAGACGAGAATCGCGACCATAGCCGCCCAGTCCCCCAGCCCATCGGGCCCGAAGACGAGGGCGACGGGAAGCCCGAGGATCGCAACGGCGGTCCCGGTCAGAATCCCGGGCCGCGCCCGCGGCATCCGCAGCCCGGCTTGGTAGCTCATGGCGACGAGGACGAAGACAACCCAAACGGGCACATGATCGCCGTAGGGAAACGGAACGGCCAGCGCCCCGCCCAGAGCAACCCCAAGCGAGACGGCGGGATACCGCCGGGCGGTGACAACAGAGCAGGCGACGACGAGAAGGCCCCCGACCAGCTCCGCGTAGGAACGGGCACCCAGCGTGCTCACGACGACGGTAAAGGCAAGGAACACCCCGAGGGCAACATCGAGCGCCACCTGCCATTTGCGCCTGGTCACCGTCCGCACGAGTCCGAAGCTACAAGCTGTGACAGCGGCCGACCACTGCCGAAAGTCAACCGTCGCGACCTGCCGCCGAACGCGGCTTGACGCCTCGGGAAAGCGCGACACTGGATACCTTCGTGAGCACTGCTCTCGATTCAGTGCACCGCTCACGGGCATTGCGTGAGCAGTGCTCTCACTTCAGAGCACCGCACCGAAGACCGGGAGCAACCGCACCCAACGCGGACCGGTGTGCGCCGCTAAGCCCCAGCGCGCACCGCTACGCCAGCGCATGCCGCCACGCGAGAGCAGTGCTCTCAATTGCGAGCACCCGACCGCGCCCCCACGAGAGCACCGCTCTCGAAACAGAGCACCCCCGCGAGTCCGACCCATCGCTCACGGCGCCGGTGAGCAATGCTCTCCTTTTGGAGCACCCCTCAAATCACACATGCCCCGCGCACACATTGCCCGCTGCACGGTGAGCAGTGCTCTCGTTTTAGAGCACCACGCCAGGCGACTCGGGAGCAGTCTCCGGGCGCAGGGCAATGTCCGGGCGCAGGGCAATGTCCGCGGCGGACCCAGGTAGCGACATCGGAAGCGGCGCGAGAGCAGTGCTCTCAATTGCGAGCACCACCTTCACATTCGGCGAGAGCGGCGCTCTCGGAACAGAGCAGCGCTCTCCGATCCGCGCGCCGCCAACAGGCGACAGGTGAGCAGTGCTCTCGAAGCTGAGCACCGCTACTCCTCGAAGCGAGAGCAGTGCTCACAACGGCGAGCACCGCTTCGTCACGCACCGCGCGGACACGAAGGCGGACACTCCCCGACACAGACCCCGCGGGCACCCCACCCCGGCAGAGACAGCAGGCGCCCTCCCCGACACGGGTGGCGGGCGTCTCGATGCCCATATCCGCGCAGCCGCGCCCACTGTGTTGCATGATGATCCACCATGGCCGAGCGCACACTCGCCGATCAATTGGGCGGCTACCTCCCCGAAGGCATCGAGGCCCTCGAAGAGCACGAGCGACAGGACCTCGCCAACGCCCTACGCGACGCGCGCAGGCGGCAAGCGAAAGCGCTCGCCGAAGCAGGCGAAGAAGGTCTTCGGTACGTCCCAGCCCTGCTGCGCGGCGCCGTCCGGAAGGCCGTGGGCCTGTGACACCCGACAAACCCGCCGCGGAAAACTACGCAGCCGAGGCCGAGATCCTCAAGCTCGCCCGCGTCCTCGACGTCGAGCCCGCGCGCCTCGCATACCTCGCCCGCGTCGATGCCGATGATCTGCAAGCCTTCCGCGAACAGGTCACCGACACACTCTTCGACGCCAACGCCGCCGCCCTGCAGCGGATGGCTCTCGCCGCGCGGGTTGTGCCCGTCGGGGTGCTCGCCAAGATCGCCGAGAAAGTCTTCGGCCCACTGCTCTGCGCCCGGATCGCCGGGCTGGTCGACGTCGGGCGGGGCGTCGATGTCGCCAAGCGGCTCAGTCCGCGCTTTCTCGCCGCGGTCGCCGCGGAGCTCGATCCGCGGCGGGCCAGCGCCATCATCAGCCGGATCCCGCTGGACACCGTTCTCGCCGTTGCCGGGGAGCTGGCGCGCAACGAGGACTGGATCACCCTCGGGCGGTTCGTCGGGCACCTGCCCGACCTCACCGTGCGGCGGGCCCTCGAACAGATCGACGACCCGTCGCTGCTGCGGATCGCCTTCGTGCTCGACGACAAGCGCCGCATCGATCACGTCGTCGGCCTGCTTCCGGCGCACCGGCTCGGGCGGCTGGTCACCGCCGCCGGCGCCGATGAAGACCTCTGGGCGCCGGCGCTCGACCTGCTGACCCACCTGAGCGAGGCGCGGCGAAACACCCTGAAACCGATGCTCGCCGGCCTGCCCGAGGGGTTCCGGGATCGCGTTCAGGCGACGATCAAGTAGATCCCGTAGCCGACGATCGCCGCGCAGAGTGCGAAACAGATGACCGCGCCGGCCAGCGGGGCCGAACCCGAGCCGCCCGCCGCTCGGGCCGAGTCGCGCTGCGAGAGGCCGACCACGCCGAACGAAAACAAGCTCGTCAGGACGACGACCGCGCCCAGCGCGACGAGGAAGACGAGACCGAGGGAACCCCAATCGATGTGCACGGCGCTCCTCAGGCGTTGGCCGGCTGGGCGGCCGGCTCGGACTCGGTGATGGAGTGGGCGCCGACCGGGTTGCGCTTCGACGCCAGGTAGATGCCGAGGGCGACGACGACGCCGGCCAGGCCCACCAGCACGGTGCCCCAGGTCCCGAGCGTCGACACCTCGGCGGCGACGGCGCCGACGATCGCCGCGGCGGGCAGCGTCAGCGCCCAGGCGACGACCATCTTGCCCGCGACGCCCCAGCGGACTTCGGCGAGCTTGCGGCCGAGGCCGGAGCCGATGATGCCGCCCGAGCAGACGTGCGTGGTCGACAGCGCGAAGCCGAGGTGCGCCGAGGTGAGGATGACCGCCGCGGCGCTGGTCTCCGCCGCGAACCCTTGCGGCGTCTGGATTTCGGTGAGCTTCTTGCCCATCGTCTGGATGATCCGCCAGCCGCCGAGGTAGGTGCCGAGCGCGATGGCGAGGCCGGCGGTCAGGATCACCCAGATCGGCGGGCCGGAGTTCGGCGCGAGCGAGCCGGACGCGATCAGCGTCAGCGTGATGACGCCCATGGTCTTCTGCGCGTCGTTCGTTCCGTGCGCGAGGGACACCAGCGACGCCGAGGCGATCTGGCCGGCCTTGAACGTCCGGCCGACCGTGTCCTGCTTCGCGCGCGCGGTGATCCGGTACACGAGGAAAGTGCCCAGCGTCGCGACGATCCCGGCGACGATCGGCGAGGCGAGCGCCGGGATCAGCACCTTCTCGACGACCTTCCCGAAGTGGACGGCGTCGGAGCCCGAGGCGATCCAGGTCGCGCCGATCAGCCCGCCGAACAGCGCGTGCGACGAACTCGACGGCAGCCCGATCAGCCAGGTCACCAGGTTCCACACGATGGCGCCGACCAGCCCGGCGAAGATGATCACCGGTGTCACCTTTGTGTCGTCGACGATCCCGCCGGAGATCGTCTTCGCGACCTCGACCGAGAGGAACGCGCCGACGAGGTTCAGGACGGCCGAGACGGCGACGGCGACTCTCGGTTTGAGGGCCCCGGTGGCGATGGAGGTGGCCATCGCGTTGGCGGTGTCGTGGAAGCCGTTGGTGAAGTCGAAAGCCAGCGCCGCGACGATCACCACCAGCACGATCAGCGAGAAGTCCATGGGCGGCCCACTTTCGTTGCTGTTCGTTAGCAACGCTACTGATCGACAGGGACGGCTCCGATCCCGGTCGTGTGACGGCTTACTGAACTCTCCGTGAACCAAGGTGAGGAGAACCCCACCAAGACTCGGTGGTGCACCGCACTGTGCCCGCCCGTCTCACCTGGAATCGTCGAAATCGGGCGAAAGGGGCCACGATGAACAAGCTGGGGTGGGCGGTCGTCGCGACCGTCGGGTCGGCGGTGCTGTTCTTCTTCGGTACCGGCTTGGATCCGGTGCCCGAACTCGCTTGGGCGGCGCCCCTGCCGATCCTCCTGCTCGCGCCCCGCGTGCCCGGCGCGGCGGCGATGGCGTGCGCGTTCGCCGCCTACCTCGCGGGCAGCGCCGGCAGCTGGAGCTACTTCTGGCACTCGCTGTCGGTCCCGCGCCCCGCCGCGATCGCGATCCTCGGCGGCAGCGCGCTGTTGTTCGCCCTGGCCACGGGCCTGTTCCGGCTGCTGGTCCGCCGGGGTCACGGCTTGCTCGCGGCGATCGCCGCACCGGCGTTGTGGACGGTCGTCCTCTACGTCGTTTCGCTGCTCAACCCGACCGGCGTGATGGACACGCTGATGACGACTCAGGCCGACCGGCCGGCCGTGCTGCGGCTCGCCGCGGTGACCGGCGGCTGGGGTGTCGAGTTCCTGGTGCTGTTCGTCCCGGCCGCCGTCGCCGCCGCGCTCGCCCCGCGGGTCCGCGGCCTCGCGCGAGTGGCCGGGCTGGTCGTGACCGCCGCGGTGCTGGCCGGCCTCGTCGTCTGGACCACACCGCCCCTGGCCGGGCCGTCGACGCGGGTCGCCCTGATCGCCATGGACAAGGGTCCCTGGGCGGCCGACGTCGGCACGTTCGAAGGCCGGACCACCGTCCAGACCTATGTGAACGAGATCGAACGGGTGCCCGACGGCGTCCAGGCCGTCGTGCTGCCGGAAGCCGCTTTCGCGGTGGACCAGACCAGCCGGCCGCGGCTCGTCGACGCCTTCACCGAAGTCGCCCGCAGCCGGAACCTCGACGTCGTCACCGGCGTCATCGACACGACGCCGGACGGCCGGTTCAACGCCGCGCTGGCGATCCCGCCGTCGGGCCCGCCGGTGGAATACCGCAAGTGGCACAACGGAGATTCGCCGAACCTCGCCTCCGGCTCCCAGCTCGCGCACCTCGCCGGGGTCGGGCTGATGGTGTGCATGGACGTCAACTTCGCCGACCCCAGCGGCGAGTACGGCAAGGCCGGCACCGGCCTGGTGCTCATCCCGGCGTCCGATGAGGACGTCGACGGCTGGGCACACAGCCGCACGGCGCTGATCCGCGGCGTCGAGAACGGCTTCTCGGTGGCGTGGAGCGCGGCTCGCGGGACGCCGATGCTCTCGGACGCCCAGGGCCGCGTACTGGCCGACGCCCACACCGGCGGCCGTCCGTTCACCGTGGTCGTCGCCGACGTCCCGATCGGGCCGGGGAAGACGCCGTACGCCCGCTTCGGCGACTGGTTCGCGTGGCTCTGCGGGCTGATCGCGGTGGCCGGGATCGCGGTGGCTGCTCGCCGGCCGTCGTTGTCACCCGTCACAACGAACACCGGGCAACTCTGAGCGTTTTCCCAGGTCGTCTCCAGCGGTATGTGACCGATCATGATCTGCGTCACGTACTGACGGGTAACTGGAGGCAACGGAATGCGGGTCACCAACGGCGGTGTCAAGCGAACCCTGGCCGTGCTCGCCGCGGCGCTCACCTTCGGCGCGGTCGCGCCGTCGATCGCCGAAGCGGCTCCGAGCAGCGGCTGGAACGACTGGGGCTGCCGTCCGTCGGCCGCGCACCCGGAGCCCGTCGTGCTGGTGCACGGCCTCGGCGCGAACGACACCGTCAACTGGTTCTTCCACGCGCCGAAGATCGCCGCCCAGGGCTACTGCGTCTTCTCGCTGACGTACGGCACCGGCGTCCTCGGCCCGGGTGTCGGCGGGCTCGCGTCCATGCGGGACAGCGCGGCGCAGCTCGGCCGGTTCGTCGACCGCGTCCGCGCCACGACCGGGGCGGCGAAGGTCGACATCGTCGGCCACTCCGAAGGCAGCACGATGCCGGCGTACTACCTGAAGTTCGGCGGTGGCGCCGCCAAGGTCGCCCACTTCGTCGGCTTCGGCGCCAACTACCGCGGGACGACGCTCGGCGGCCTCGACGCGCTGGCCAAGGCCCTGCTCACGTCCGTGCCCGGCCTCGCCGCGGTCCTGCGCACGGCGTGCGGCGCGTGCTCGGAGTACCTGGCCCCCTCGGCGTTCCTGGACGACCTCGCCCGCGGCGGCGTCCACGTCGCCGGCCCGGCGTACACGAGCATCGTGAGCAAGTACGACGAGGTCGTGACGCCGTACACGAGTGGCATCCTCGATGAGCCGGGCACGACGGACGTCGTGCTGCAGGACTTCTGCCCGGCCGATCTGTCGGGCCACCTCGGCCAGGCGATCGACCCGAACGTCACCGGGCTGATCCTGCACGCCCTCGACGAGGGCTACGCGCCGGCGTGCACGCCGTTCACCCTGCCACTTTAACCCCGGCCCGCCACACCGCGCGGGTCAGCGGCACGCCCGGGCGATAGGCCAGGTGCGTCACCGAGGGCGCGTCGAGCACGTGGACGTCCGCCCGCGCGCCGGGCCGCAGCACACCCACGTCGTCACGGCGCAGCGCCTTCGCCCCGCCCGCCGTCGCGGCCCAGACCGCCTCCTCGATCGTCATGCGCATCTGGAGCACGGCCGTCGCGACGCAGAACGCCATCGACGTCGTGTACGAGCTGCCCGGGTTGGCGTTGCTGGCCAGCGCCACCGTCGCGCCCGCGTCGAGCAGCCGCCGCGCCGGCGCCAGGGGCTGCCGGGTCGACAAATCACAGGCGGGCAGCAACGTCGCCACTGTCTCGGAGGCCGCCAGGGCTTCGACGTCGGCGTCCGAAAGGTACGTGCAGTGGTCGACGCTCGCCGCACCGAGTTCCACCGCGAGCCGGACGCCGGGTCCCTCGCCGAGCTGGTTGCCGTGCACCCGCAGGCCGAGCCCGCGCTGGGCGGCCGCCTTCAGCACCCGCGCCGACTGGGCCTCGTCGAAGGCACCGGTCTCGCAGAAGACGTCCGCCCAGCGCACGCTTTCCGCCACCGCGTCGAGCATCTCGCCGCAGACGAGGTCCACATAGGACTCGGCGTCGGCGCCGGGCGGGACCAGGTGCGCGCCGAGGAAGGTGACCTCGTCGGCCACCTCGCCGGCGATCCGGGCGCTGCGGGCTTCGTCGGCGACGGTCAGCCCGTAGCCCGTCTTCGTCTCCAGGCAGGTCGTCCCCTGCCGGGCCGCCTCGTCGACGTGGTGCCGCAGGTTCGCCGCCAACTGCTCGTCCGACGCCTCCCGCGTCGCGCCGACCGTGATCGCGATTCCCCCGGCGGTGTACGGCTTTCCGGCCATCCGCGCCTCGAACTCGGCGGTGCGGTCACCGGCGAAGACGAGGTGCGTGTGGCTGTCGACCCAGCCGGGCAGCACCGCGCGGCCTCCGACGTCGACGCGTTCGTCGGCCGCCGGCGCGCTCGCCGCCGGGCCTGCCCAGGCGACGCGCGAACCGTCCAGCACCAGGGCCGCGTCGGAGAGCCGGCCCAGCGCCGGGTCGTTGGTGGTGAGTTCGCCGATCCCCGTGATCAGGACTGCCACAGTGCCTCGATCTCCTTCGCCAGAACGGTTTCCGGTCGGTCGACGAGCAAGTGCGTACCGTCCCGGACGACCTCGCGGCCGGCGACGACGACGTGCCGGACGTCCGAGCCGGAGGCCGCGTACACGACCCCCGACGGCTCGATCCCGGCCGTCCGCACCGAATCCAGGGCCACGGTGACGAAGTCCGCGCCCGCCCCCTCGGCGAGCGCGCCGACCTCGGCCCAGCCGATCGCCGCGTGGTCCGTGCCCGCTTCGAGGAGCTCCTCGGCGCTGAACCGGCCGCGTTCCTCGCTGGCCAGCCGGTCGTCCAGTTCCAGCGCGCGGGTCTCCTCGAAGGCGTCGACGACAGCGTTGCTGTCACTGCCGATGCCGAGCCGCACCCCGGCGTCCCGCAGCGCGCGGGCCGGGCCGATGCCGTCGCCGAGGTCGCGTTCGGTGGTCGGGCAGAAGCACGCGCGCGCCCCGCTCAGCCGGTCGATGTCCGACGTCGTCAGGTGCGTGGCGTGCACGGCGACCAGGCGTTCGGTCAGCACCCCGCGGTCGTCCAGGAGCTCGGTGGGTGTGCGGCCGTAGGCGGCCTGGCACTGCTCGTTCTCGGCCCGCTGCTCCGACAGGTGGACGTGCACCACCCGCGTACTGTCCACAAGCGACAGTTGATCGGCCGGGACCGCGCGCACTGAATGGATCGCCGCACCCACGCGGAACAGCTCGTCTTCCTTGAGCGCGGCCACCCGCGAACCCCACGCCGACGCCGAGCCGTCGGAGAAGCGCCGCTGCACCTCGTCCGGTTCGACGCCGATACCGCCGGCCAGGTAGCACGTGTCCAGCAGCGTCAGCCGGATCCCGGCGTCGGCCGCGGCCTGCCGCAGCGCCTCCCCCATCGCGTTCGGGTCGGCGTACGGCTTCCCGCCGGGCGCGTGGTGCAGGTAGTGGAACTCGCCGACGCTCGTGTACCCGCCGAGCACCATCTCCGCGTAGACGCCGCGAGCTAGCCGGTAGTACGTGTCGGGGTCGAGCCGTGCGGCCAGGGCGTACATCCGCTCGCGCCACGTCCAGAACGTGCCGCGCTCGTGGTGCGTCCGGCCCCGCAGCGCCCGGTGGAAGGCGTGCGAGTGCCCGTTCGCGAAACCCGGCAGCGTCAGCCCGCCGAGCACCGTCCCGGACCGCGGCGAGCCGGGTGCCACGCCGGTGATCCGGCCGCCGGCGACGTCGATGCGCACCGCCGACGCGATCCCGCCGGGCAGCCAGGCCTGCTCGCACCAGAAAACTGTCGGTGCCGCGCGATAGGCTGGAAACGGGGGGCGCCCCCGCGGGCCGGAGGTCGGGTTGCGGGTCACTGCGCGAGCCGTTCCAGGGCCGTGGCCAGCGCCGCCGCGCCGGCTTCGACGTCGCCGGCCTCCGCGAACTCCTCCGGCGAGTGGCTGATGCCGGTCGGGTTGCGCACGTAGAGCATCCCGGCCGGGGCGAACCCGGCGAGGATGGCCGCGTCGTGGCCGGCCCCGGTCGGCAGCTCCGGCGGTCCGCCGAGCCAGGCGCCGAGGTCGCGCCGGAGGCCGTCGTCGAACACCACGTCGTCCGAATAGGACTCGCGGGTCACCGCGACCCGGCAGCCCTCCGCCGCGGCCGCCTCCGCAGCCGCCCGGCTGATCTCGGCGACCAGCCCCGGCGTGCCCTCGCCCGGCACCCGCGCGTCCAGCCACAGGTCCACTGTGGACGCGATGACGTTGGTCCCACCGGGGGTCGGCACGAGCCGGCCGACGGTCGCCCGCGCGTCCGGCACCTTCGCGGCCAGCCGCCGGACGGCCGTCACCGTCGCGGCGGCGGGCAGCATCGGGTCGGCGCGGTCGGCGAGCAACGTCGCCCCGGCGTGGTTCCCCTGCCCCGCGAAGGAAAACCGCCACCGCCCGTGCGCGATCACCGTGCTGCCGACGGCGACCGGCGCGCCGAGGTCGATCAGCCCGCGGCCCTGCTCGACGTGCAGTTCGAGGAAGTGCCCGATCCGGTCGAGCCGCTCGGCGTCCGGGCCCATCCGCGCCGGGTCGACACCCGCTTTCGCGGCCGCCTCGGCGAACGTCACGCCGTCGGCGTCCCGCAGGCCGCGCGCCTTGTCGGCGTCGATCGTGCCGGTGAGCAGCCGCGAACCCAGGCACGGGACGCCGAAACGACCACCTTCCTCCTCGGCGAACACCACGACGGCGAGCGGCCTGCGCGGCCGGAAACCCTTGTCCTGCAACTGCGAGACGGCAGCCAGCGCGCTGACCACGCCGAGCGGGCCGTCGAACGCGCCGCCGCCCGGCACCGAGTCGAGGTGGCTGCCGGTCACCACGGCGTTGCGGCCCGGCGGCCCCCACCACGCCCAGATGTTGCCGTTGCGGTCGGTCTCGACGTCCAGCCCGAGCCCCAGCGCGCGCTCGACGAACCACTCGCGCAGGTCGTGCTCGGGCGCGTCGAAGGCGTGCCGCGAGTAGCCGCCGCGCTTCGGATCGCGCCCGACGTCGTCGATCTCGGCCAGCAGGCCCGAAGCCGTCACGCCTGTTCCCGCATCGGGACGCGCACACCCCGCTCGCCGGCGACCTCGGCCGCGCGGTCGTACCCGGCGTCGACGTGCCGGATGACGCCCATGCCGGGGTCGTTGGTGAGCACGCGCTCCAGCTTCTGCGCGGCCAGCGGCGTCCCGTCGGCGACGCTGACCTGGCCGGCGTGGATGGACCGGCCCATGCCGACGCCACCGCCGTGGTGGATCGACACCCAGCTGGCGCCGGACGACGTGTTGACCAGGGCGTTGAGCAGTGGCCAGTCGGCGATCGCGTCGGAGCCGTCGGCCATCCCCTCGGTCTCGCGGTACGGCGAGGCGACACTGCCGGAGTCGAGGTGGTCGCGGCCGATGACGACCGGCGCCTTCAGCTCCCCGCTGGCCACCATCTCGTTGAACCGCAGGCCGGCCAGGTGCCGCTCGCCGTAGCCGAGCCAGCAGATCCGGGCCGGAAGTCCCTGGAAAGCAACGCGTTCGCCGGCGAGGCGGATCCAGCGGGCGAGGGATTCGTTCTCCGGGAACAGTTCCAGCATCGCGCGGTCGGTCGCGGCGATGTCCTCGGGGTCGCCCGACAGCGCGGCCCAGCGGAACGGGCCGTTGCCCTCGCAGAACAGCGGGCGGATGTAGGCGGGCACGAAGCCGGGGAAGTCGAACGCGCGCTCGCAGCCGCCGAGCTTGGCCTCGCCGCGCAGGGAGTTGCCGTAGTCGAAGACCTCAGCGCCGCGGTCGAGGAAGCCGAGCATGGCTTCGACGTGGTCGGCCATCGACTCGCGCGAGCGGTCGGTGAACTCGTCGGGCTTCTTGGCCGCGTAGTCGTGCCAGTCGTCGACATCGACGCCTTTGGGCAGGTAGGACAGCGGGTCGTGCGCGGACGTCTGGTCGGTGACGATGTCGACCTCGACGTTCCGGCGCAGCAGCTCCGGCAGCACCTCGGCCGCGTTGCCCACGACACCGACGGACAACGCTTTGCCTTCCTTTTTCGCCTTGGTGACGCGGGCGATCGCGTCGTCGAGGTCGTCGGCCACCTCGTCGAGGTAGCGCGTCTCGACACGGCGGTGCGCACGCTGGGGGTCGCACTCGATGACCAGCGCGACACCGTCGTTCATGGTCACGGCGAGGGGCTGCGCGCCACCCATGCCGCCGAGGCCGGCGGTGACGGTCAACGTTCCGCGAAGCGAGCCGCCGAACTTCTTCTTCGCGACGGCGGCGAACGTCTCGTACGTGCCCTGGAGGATGCCCTGGGTGCCGATGTAGATCCACGAGCCCGCGGTCATCTGCCCGTACATCGTCAGGCCCTGCTGCTCGAGACGGCGGAACTCCGGCCAGGTCGCCCAGTCGCCGACCAGGTTCGAGTTCGCGATGAGCACCCGCGGCGCCCACTCGTGCGTGCGGAACACGCCGACCGGCTTGCCCGACTGGACCAACAGCGTCTCGTCGACGTCCAAAGTGGTCAGTTCGCGGGTGATCGCGTCGAAGCTGGCCCAGTTGCGGGCGGCCTTTCCGGTGCCGCCGTAGACGACCAGGTCGTCGGGGCGCTCGGCGACGTCGGGGTCGAGGTTGTTGTGGAACATCCGCAGCGCGGCTTCGGTCTGCCACGACTTGGCAGTGAGCTGGGTGCCGCGGGCGGCACGGACGACGCGGGACATCAGACCTCCAGGTAGGCGGTCGTGAGTGGTAAGGCGGGTTCTAACCCGCCTTAC
>NZ_JBSGBK010000066.1:0-51904 GCF_053601215.1 Amycolatopsis sp. NPDC004772 | reverse complement strand
CGTGGCGGGCCGGCGCCCGGCCGGGGCACCGTGCGCGGCGCCGCGGCGGGTGCCGGTGCGGTGGCCCTGGCTCGCCGCGCTCGCCGTCGCGAGCTGCCTCATGATCACCGGATTGGGTCTTCTGGGGAGCGGGTCGTCCGGCGCCCCGGTGCCGGAGAGGACGGCGACGGTGTCCGTCGGCCAGGGCGACACGCTCGCTTCGCTGGCCGCCCGATTCGCGCCAGACAGTGAGCCTGGCGCGGTTGTCGCCCGGATCAAGGAACTGAATCGCCTGGACCAGGCCGTTCTGGTGCCCGGGCTGCCGCTCACCGTCCCGGTGGCGGAAGCCGCCGCCGTCCCTGCACCCTGATTTACCGGGGCCGTCAACCGCGCTCACCCGGGCGTGGATCGGGTCCGGCGTGCCGCTTGCGCGCGCACCTCTCGAGTTCTACCCTTCGCCGCTATATGTAGTAGTTACACCGCTGTAGTTGGTCCACAGGTTGGGGTAGACTGGGCAGCAGTTGTCCACAGCTGGTCGGCCTTTACCCACCGGATGTCCACAAAACGATCACCAGGTGCAGGGGTTGCGTGGTGGCCGCGGGGACGTCGACCGCGGGCGGCCGGCGCGGAGGGGAAGGTGATCGGCGGATGAGGTGCCCGTTCTGCCGGCATGCGGACTCTCGGGTCGTCGACTCCCGAGAGGTGGATGAAGGCCAGGCGATCCGCAGGCGGCGCTCGTGCGCGTCGTGCGGGCGGCGGTTCACGACGTCGGAGACGATGGTGCTCGCCGTCGTCAAGCGGTCCGGGGTCACCGAACAGTTCAGCCGGGACAAGGTGGTGAGCGGCGTCCGCCGCGCCTGCCAGGGCAGGCCGGTCGACGACGACGCGCTGCAGCAGCTCGCGCAGCGCGTGGAGGAGTCGATCCGCTCCGCCGGGCTGGCGGAGATCCCGAGTCACGAGGTCGGCCTGGCCATCCTGGGCCCGCTGCGTGAGCTCGACGGGGTCGCCTACCTCCGGTTCGCCAGTGTCTACCGCTCCTTCTCCTCGGTCGAAGACTTCGAGAAGGAGATCGCCGACCTGCGTGAGGCCATGGCGGGTGCTGCTGCCGAGAAGGACAGCGATCAGCGCGAAGACGGCGACTGAGCCGTCCCGCTGCGGGAGAGGGTTCAACCGATGACGGAAACCGTGGGAACGGGGGCCCGCGCGGCCGCCGGCAAGAAGAGCAAGGCCGCCGGCGGGCTGAGCGTGCGGCGCGTCTTCACGACCGAAGGCCAGCACCCGTACGACCAGGTGACCTGGGAGCAGCGGGACGTCGTCATGACGAACTGGCGCGACGGCTCGGTCAACTTCGAGCAGCGCGGCGTGGAGTTCCCCGAGTTCTGGTCGGTCAACGCCACCAACATCGTCACCAGCAAGTACTTCCGCGGCGCCGTCGGCAGCCCGCAGCGCGAGCGCAGCCTCAAGCAGCTCATCGACCGGGTCGTGCACACCTACGTCAAGGCCGCCCGCGACCACGGCTACTTCGCCACGCCGCAGGACCTCGAAATCTTCGAGCACGAACTCACCTGGATGCTGCTGCACCAGGTCTTCAGCTTCAACTCCCCGGTCTGGTTCAACGTCGGCACGCCGTCGAAACAGCAGGTCAGCGCGTGCCAGCCGTACGACGCCCTGGTGAGCACCCCCGGCGGCGCCGTGCCGATCGGCCGCTTCGTCGAACTGAACGCCGTGGGTGCCAAGGTGTACGACGCGCACGGCCTGACCAAGGTCGTCGCCACCAAGGCGAACGGGATCAAGGAAGTCCTGCGGGTCACGACGAAGTCGGGCCACGTTCTCGACGTGACAGCGGACCACCTCGTGTGGCGAGCGAGCGCGGGTGGCGGGAAGTTCGTGCCCGCCGGCGACCTGCGGGTCGGCGACCAGCTCGAGTGGCACCGGCGGGCCGCTTTCGGCGAAGAGGAGATCAGGGAAGCCGACATCGCCGAAGCCGCTCTCGCAGGCTCGCTCACGATCGAAGCGATGACCGTGCAAGCTGGCGAAGCGGACTGGGTGCGAGACGCGCTCGACCGCATCTGCCCGGACAGTCAACGTGCCCGGCTCGGCGGAGATGTTCTCGAGAACTTCTTCGACCACTGGGGTCTGCGCGCTCGCGGTACCGAAATGGTGGTGCCGGAGCACTTGTACACGGCGCCGCTTCCGGTCGTGGCCGCTTATCTGCGGAACATCTTCCAGGCTGGGGGTTACGTCTCCGCCCGCGAACGATCCACTCTGGTGGCGGTGGACATGATCGGCGAGCAGCTGATCCGAGGTGTCCAGCAGCTTCTGTCCCGGTTCGGCATCTTCGCTCGCGTGGGCCGCGACAAGGAGAACCGGCAGGACCTCTGGGGCATCCGCATCCAGAACTCCGGTGACCGGCGGATCTTCGCGGACGAGATCGGCTTCGTCGATCCGGTGAAGACGGCGAAGCTCGAGGCGTCCTTCGAAAAGCCCGGCCTGCCTGCCCACGAGCGGAAGCGGCTGGAGATCGCCGCGATCGAAAGCCGCGGCGAGCTGCCGGTCTACGACATCCAGACGGAATCCGGCGAGTACCTGTCCGGGAACCTCCGCGTCCACAACTGTTTCATCCTCGCTGTCGACGACACGATGGAGTCGATCCTCAACTGGTACCGCGAGGAGGGCCTGATCTTCAAGGGCGGCTCCGGCGCCGGCCTCAACCTCTCCCGCATCCGGTCCTCGAAGGAGCTGCTGACCTCCGGCGGCACCGCGTCCGGCCCGGTCTCGTTCATGCGCGGCGCCGACGCGTCCGCGGGCACCATCAAGTCCGGCGGCGCCACCCGGCGCGCGGCGAAGATGGTCGTCCTCGACGTCGACCACCCGGACATCGAAGAGTTCATCCAGACCAAGGCGCGCGAAGAGGAGAAGATCAAGGTCCTCCGCGACGCCGGGTTCGACATGGACCTCTCCGGCGCGGACATCTCCTCGGTGCAGTACCAGAACGCGAACAACTCGGTCCGCGTGTCCGACGAGTTCATGCAGGCGGTCGAGAACGGCACCGACTTCGGCCTGCGCGCCCGGCTCACCGGCGAGGTCATCGACCGCACCGACGCGAAGAAGCTGTTCCGCACGATGGCGCAGGCCGCGTGGGAGTGCGCCGATCCCGGCATCCAGTACGACGGCACGATCAACGACTGGCACACCTGCCCCGAGTCGGGCCGGATCACCGCGTCGAACCCGTGCAGCGAGTACATGCACCTCGACAACTCCAGCTGCAACCTGGCGTCGCTGAACCTGCTGAAGTTCGTCACCCCCGAGGGCACGTTCGACGCGCCGCTGTTCGCCCGCGCCGTCGAGTTCGTCATCACCGCGATGGACGTCTCGATCTGCTTCGCGGACTTCCCGACCGAGCCGATCGCCGACACCACGCGGAAGTTCCGCCAGCTCGGCATCGGCTACGCGAACCTCGGCGCGCTGCTGATGGCGCTGGGCCACGCGTACGACTCCGACGGCGGCCGCGCGCTCGCGGCGGCGATCACGTCGCTGATGACGGGCGTGTCGTACCGGCGTTCGGCCGAGATGGCCCAGGTCGTCGGCGCGTACGAGGGTTACGCGCGCAACGCCGAAGCGCACCAGCGCGTGATGCGCAAGCATGCGGCGGCGAACGAACTCGTCCGCACCTACCACTCGAACGACGCCGCGGTCCGCGCGCTGGCGACGGAGGAGTGGCAGAAGGGCATCGAGATCGGCGCGAAGCACGGCTGGCGCAACGCGCAGGCCTCGGTGCTCGCCCCCACCGGCACCATCGGCTTCATGATGGACTGCGACACCACCGGGATCGAGCCGGACTTCTCCCTGGTGAAGTTCAAGAAGCTGGTCGGCGGCGGTTCGATGCAGATCGTCAACCAGACGGTGCCGCGCGCGCTGGAGGCGCTGGGCTACCCGGGTGAGCAGGTCGAGGCGATCGTCGAGTACGTGGCGCAGAACGGCCACGTCGTCGACGCGCCGGGGCTGCGTCCCGAGCACTACGAGGTGTTCGACTGCGCGGTCGGCGAGCGCTCGATCGCGCCGATGGGCCACGTCCGGATGATGGCCGCGGTGCAGCCGTTCCTCTCGGGCGCGATCTCCAAGACGGTCAACATGCCGGAGTCGGCGACGGTCGAAGAGGTCGAGGAGATCTACTTCCAGGGCTGGAAGCTCGGCCTCAAGGCCCTCGCGATCTACCGCGACAACTGCAAGGTCGGCCAGCCGCTGTCGACGGCGAAGAAGACTTCGGAGACCGCCGCTGCCGAGCCGGAGAAGGTGGTCGAGTACCGCCCGGTCCGCAAGCGCCTGCCGAAGAAGCGCCCGAGCCAGACGGTGTCGTTCACGGTCGGCGGCGCGGAGGGCTACCTGACGGCGGGCTCGTACCCGGACGACGGCCTCGGCGAGATCTTCGTCAAGCTGGGCAAGCAGGGGTCGACCCTGGCGGGCGTGATGGACGCGTTCTCGATGTCCATCTCGGTCGGCCTCCAGCACGGCATCCCGCTCGAGTTCTACGTCTCGAAGTTCTCCAACCTCCGCTTCGAGCCGGCGGGCATGACGGACGACCCGGACATCCGCATCGCGACGAGCGTGATGGACTACCTGTTCCGCAGGCTGGCCCTGGATTACCTGCCGTACGAGAAGCGCTCCCAGCTGGGCATCCTCTCGGCGGACGAGCGCTCGGCCGAAGTCGAGGCGTCCTACGGCGCCCCGAAGGTCGACCTCGAAGCCCTTCAGTCCACTGTGGACGCATCACCGGAGCCGCATGTGGCGGAGCCGGAGCACCCCCACCGCGAAGCCCAGACGACGACGGAGCTGATGGAGCTCCGCCTCGGCAAGGCGGCGGACGCCCCGCTCTGCATGACGTGCGGAACGAAGATGCGCCCGGCAGGCTCGTGCTACGCCTGCGAAGGCTGCGGCGCCACTTCGGGTTGTAGCTGACGGATCCGCGGCCGAGCCGGGCGTGACCCGCCCGGTTCGGCCGCGGTGCTCAACGGGCCAGGATCCGCGCCACGACACTGCCGAGGTCGTCGGACGGCTCGGTGCTCCGCCAAGCGACGAAGTGGTCCGGCCGCACCAGGACGGGCCGCCCTCGGCGATCCCGGTGGTGCGAAACCAGGTTTCGTCCTCGACGACGTGGGCATCGACGTCGAGCCTCTGCGCCGCCTCGAGCCACGCCCGGCCGGACGGGCCGGCGAGCAGCGTGAGCCGCCGGCCGACCAGGTCCAAAGTGGACACGTCGTTGCCCAGCCACGTGTGCGGCACGCGGGAACCGGGTGTTCCGTCCAGGATGACGTCCTCCGTGGACGGCAGAGCGGTCTGCGCGCCGAGCACCGCCGCCGAGGCGTAGCGGAAGCCGAGGTGGACGATCGGGGCGTTGACCACGCCCGCCGCGGCGCGAGCGGCGGCCGCCGGCGGCCCCTGTTCCCAGTGCAAGCGGGGATCTTCGGGCCGCAGCAACGCCCGGCGCGCACCTCGCTGCGGCCGCCGTCGACCAGGTAGCTCGCGCGCACGGTTTGCCGGCCGTCCGGTCCGTAGAGCACCGCGGTGACGCAGGAGTCGTCCTGGTGCGCCGAGACGAGCGTGGTCGAGTACGCGATCGTGGCCCCGCGCTCCCGCGCCGCGCTCAGCACCACCGCGTCGAGCCGGTCTTGCGGACAGGTGCCGCGCAGCACGCCCGGGCTGAGCTCGCTCGCCGTGAGATTCGGGGTGTTCGGCACGGCGGGCGGGGTGTCCGGCAGGTCCGCCGTCGCCAGGGTCGGCGCGGAGATCTTGCCGAGCGTGGCGGCCGCCCGGACGGCGACGGCCTCGACGTCGCCGTGGATCCCGGCCTGGCGGAAGAACTCCATGGTGCGGAAGCCGAGGCCGGTGGCGCGCGGGTGCGGGCACGGGCCGGCCGTGCGTTCCACGACGAGGGCCGGGACGCCGTGGCCGGCGACGAAGAGGGCGGTGGCGGACGCTGGTCAGCACGGCGCGGCTGGACGGCCGCGACTACCGGGTGATCCGGCCGGCGCGCTCGATCGCCCATGCGTCGCTGTCCGAACAGCGGTACGGGGCGCAGATCTCCACGAAAGTCCCCATCCCGACCACAAGCACGCGGCATCATCGACTCGATGACGTACGCACACTGGCTCCAGGATTTCGAAACCGAGGCCGAACGCCGCGGGCAGCGCGAAGACCCGCCGTGGGAACGGGGCGCGCGCCTCCACCCCGACGTCGCGAAGAGCATCCAGCGGTTCCAGGTCGGCGAAGCCGGCGACGGGGCCAACCTCATCGCGAAAGCCGCCGGGGACGACACCTACCTCGCCGCCGTGAAACTCTTCGTCGCCGAGGAACAGAACCACGCGCGGATGCTCGGCCTGCTGCTCGGCGCCGGTGGGGTGCCGACCCTGGCGAGCCACTGGTCGGACACCGTGTTCGTCAAGCTGCGGCGGGCGCTCGGGCTGCGGCTGGAACTCATGGTGCTGCTCATCGCCGAGGTCGTCGCCCTGCGGTACTACCGTGCCCTGCGCGATGGCCCGGCGGACCCCTTGGTGACGCAGGTCGCGGCCCGCATCCTCGCCGACGAGGAGCGCCACGTCCCCTTCCACTGCCACCGGCTCCGCGCCGGCTTCGGCGGCCTGTCCAAGGCAGCGCGCGCCACGGTGTTCGGGGGTTGGCGGGTGCTGCTGCTCGGCGTCGCGGTCACCGTGGCCGCGGACCACGGGCCGGCGCTGCGCCGGCTCGGCGTCGGGCGGCTCGTCTTCGTCGCCAACGTGCTCACTGAGTTCGAGGCCGCCCTCGCGCGGATCCGCGGTGAGGAGGCGCGGTATCGCCCGAAGCGCTCCCGGCCGCGCGGGCTCTTCTAAAGGAGCCCGGCCAGCTGCCGCAGCGTCCGGACAAGCTGCTCGGAAGACACCCCTCGCGAAGTCTGGTGCAGGAACAACTCGGGGGCCAACGGCGCCAGCAGGACATCCGCCAGGACATCCGGGTCCGCAGCCCCCGCCGCCTCCGCCAGCACCCGCACGTGCGTCCGCCAGAACCCGTACGCCCCCGTCGTGAACCGCGAATGGCCCACCTCCGCACCCAGCACCAACGGTGCGTGCCGCTTTAGCAGCTCCACCATCGCCTCGTAGAACGCCGCCAGCCGCTCGGACGGCGGCGCGCCCGGGCCCAGCGGTGGGTCTCCGCGCAGCAACGACTCCTGCAACCGTCGCTCGTGTTCGTCCAGCAGGGCCACCGCGATCGACGACCGGTCCGGGTAGCGGCGGTACAAGGTCCCTCGGCCGACGCCCGCCGCCCGGGCGATGTCCTCCATCGTCACCTCGGCCGCGCCGCGGGTGGTGAAGAGCTCCTCGGCCGCCGCGAGGATCTTGGCGCGGTTGCGGGCCGCGTCGGCTCGTTCGGGCATGTCGCCAGCCTAGGGAATATCCGGACGGGGCGTCCAGTTAGCCTCAAGTGGACGCCGCGTCCACTTGAGGAGGAATCGTGCCCCACCTGCTGCACCTCGACTCCAGCGCCCGCCGCTCGTCGTTCTCGCGCGAGCTGTCCGCCCGGTACGCCGCCGGCTGGAGCGGCACCCGGACCTACCGCGACCTCGCCGCCGATCCGGTCCCGGTGATCGGTGAGGCCTGGACGCAAATCTGCGACGCCCTGCTCGCAACCGGGATCACCGACCCCGCGCACTACGCCGACGTCGTCGAGACGCCGGAGCGGAAGCGGGCCTGGGCGATCGTCGAGCCGCTCCTGGCCGAGCTGCTCGAAGCCGACGTCGTCCTGATCGGCGCGCCGATGTACAACTTCTCGATCCCGGCCGCCCTGAAGGCGTGGATCGATCAGGTGACGTTCCCGAAGATGGACCTGAGCGGCAAGAAGTTCGTCATCGCCGGCGCCCGCGGCGGCACCTACGCCGAGGGCACGCCGCGAGCCCCGTTCGACCACCACGAGCGCTACCTGCGGGACTTCATCGCCGGGCACTACGGCGTCGACGACGTCCGGTTCGTGCACGCCGAGCTGACCAACGCTCTGGTCGACCCGCATCTCGCCGCGCGCGACGGCGAACGGAAAGCGTCGCTCGAAGCGGCTCGGGCGGCGTTCTGATGGGCTGGGTGACGCTCGTCTTCGCCGGGCTCGTCGAAGTCGCCTGGTCGCAGAGCATCAAACCGACGGAGAACTTCACCCGGCCGTGGCCGACGCTCCTGTGCTTCGTGCTCGGCGCCGCCGCGGTCTACCTGCTGTCGCGCGCGATGGACACCGTCCCGGTAGGCACCGCCTACGCGGTGTTCACCGGGATCGGCGCCGTCGGCGCGATCGTGCTCGGCGTCGTCGTCACCAAGGACCCGCTCAGCGTCGGCCGGGTGGCCGCGCTGGCCCTGATCGTCGGCGGCGTCGTGCTCGCGCGGGTCACTTCGTGAGCTGCTCCCACAGGAACTCGAACACCAGCGCCCACTTGAACGCCAGCTGCTCGTTGTCGGCCGCGGCACCGTGGCCGCCTTCGATGTTCTCGTGATACCGGACGTCGTGCCCCTGCTCACGCATCCGCGCCACCATCTTGCGGGCGTGGGCGGGGTGCACGCGGTCGTCGCGCGTCGAGGTCACGAACAGCGACGGCGGATACGCGCGTCCACTGTGGACGTTCTGGTACGGCGAGTACTTCGAGATGAACTCCCACTCCGCGGCGTCGTCGGGGTCGCCGTACTCGGCCATCCACGACGCGCCGGCCAGCAGCAGGTGGTAGCGGCGCATGTCCAGCAGCGGCACCTGGCTGACGATCGCGCCGAACCGGTCCGGGTAGCGCGTCAGCATCACGCCCATCAGCAGGCCGCCGTTGCTGCCGCCCTGGATCCCGAGCCGCGTAGGTGTCGTGATGCCCCGCGAGACCAGGTCCGCGGCCACCGCGGCGAAGTCCTCGTACACGCGGTGGCGCTCGGCCTTGATCGCCTGGGTGTGCCAGCCGGGCCCGTACTCGCCGCCGCCGCGGATGTTCGCGACCACGTACGTGCCGCCGCGGGCCAGCCAGCCGCGGCCGATCATGCCGCTGTAGGACGGCGTCAGCGAGATCTCGAAGCCGCCGTAGCCGGTCAGCAGCGTCGGGCCGCCCTCGGCGCCGGACGGCCGGACGACGAAGTACGGGATCTTCGTGCCGTCTTCCGACGTCGCGAAGTACTGCGCCACGTTCATGCCCGAAGCGTCGAAGAACGCCGGAGCCTGCTTCAGCACTTCGACCTCTTCGCCGACATGGCCGTAGCTCAGCGTTGACGGCTGGAGGAAGCCGCTGGAGTCGATCAGGTACTCGTCGCTGACGTCGGGATCGGTGTCGAAGATGTCCGCGCTGCCGAACTCGGGCCCGCCGGCGAGGGGCTCCTCGGTCCAGGCGCCGGGCCCGGGCGTCAGGGTGCGCAGTTCGCTGCGGACGTCGCGCAGCGTGCCGAGAAGCAGGTGGTGGCGCGTCCAGGCCCAGTACTCGAGCGAGGTGTGCTCGTCGGGCGTGAACAGCGTCGTGAAGTTCCGCTCGCCGGCCAGGAAGGCGTCGAAGAGGATGGCGATCAGCGAGCCCGCCGGGTGCTCGGTGCCGCCGGCGGTCCACGCCTTCCGCGGCCGCACCAGCAGCCATTCGCGGTGCACGGACGTGCTCGCGTCGTCCGGGACGTCGATCTTGACCAGCCCGGACGGCGTCTTCAGGTGCAGTTCCGAACGGTAGAAGTCGATCGCGCGGCTGACGAAGTCGCGCTCGAAGCCCTCGGTCGGGTCGTGGGACGCGCCGATCGAGACGTCGTCGGGCTTGCCCTCGAAGACCGTGACGGCTTCGGAAAGCGGCGTGCCGCGGCGCCACTCCTTGGCCAACCGCGGGTACCCGGAGCTGGTCAGCGAACCCGGGCCGAAGTCCGTTCCGAGGTAGACGCGGTCCTCGTCGATCCAGCCGATCCGCGTCTTCGCCTCCGGGACGGTGAACCCGTCCGCGACGAACTCGTGCGCGTCGAGGTCGAACTCGCGGACCACCGTGGCGTCCGCGCCGCCGCGGGACAGCTCGACCAGGCCGCGCCGGTAGCCCGGCCGCAGCACGGTCGCGCCCTGCCAGACCCAGTTCTCGCCCTCGGCTTCGGCCAGCGCGTCGACGTCGAGCAGGAGCTCCCACTCGGGCTCGGCCTGCCGGTAGGACTCCAGCGTCGTCCGCCGCCACAGGCCGCGCGGGTGGCCGGCGTCCTGCCAGAAGTTGTAGAGGAACTCGCCGCGGCGGCGGACGTACGGGATCCGATCGTCGGCGTCGAGCACTTCGCGCAGCTCGTCACGCAGTTCGGCGAACCGCGCGCCGGTGGTCAGCTCGGCCAGCGTCTCGTCGTTGCGGGTGCGCACCCAGTCCAGCGCGTCGTCGCCGGTCACGTCTTCCAGCCACAGGTAAGGATCCTCCACACTCATGCCGACAGTCTCGCCCGGCTGACGGCCTCGGGGCCACCCGGTGGCGTGTTCGTTTCGTGATCCCTGCCTCCCGGGGTGTCCGTATGCTGGTGCCACACAGCAGGGGGAGATCGTGAACGACGCCGAACCGCCGTGGCCGGGGACGGCCCGGCCACCGGAACCCGCGTGGGTGCCGGAGCCGAACCCGTGGGCACCGAACTGGGCCGCGGCTCCGCCCGTCCCCATCGCGCCACCCCGCAGCCGGTTCTGGGGCGCGGTCAGCGGCGTCTTGATCGTCGTGGTGTCCATCTCGCTGATCGCCGCCACCATCCCGCGCCGGGTGGACGGCCGCGCGTTCGCCGCGCAGGGCGCCGACGCCGGCCGGGCGTACGGCGACACCGGCAAGCCCCCGAAGGCCGTGCCGGAGCTGGCGCGCAACCCCCTGCTCGGCGACGGCATCAGCCCCGGGCCCGCCACCTGCACCCTGCCCGACCTCGGCCGGGCGGCCGAGCAGCTGAAGGCCTACTACACCGCGCTCGTCACCTGCCTGGAGCAGTCGTGGCGCCCGGCGCTGGAGAAGGCGAACGAGCCGACGCTCACCGCCACCGTGTCGGTGACGCTGCCGGAACACAGCTCGTGCGGCGAGGCGCCGACGGAGAACGAAGCCGTCGCCTACTACTGCGGCGGCGATACGACGATCTACGCCCCGACCGACTGGATGCTGTCGGACGCCGGGCTCAACAAGGCCCGGCACATCGCGACGATCGCCCACGAGTACGGCCACCACGTGCAGCGCGAGAGCGGCATCCTGTCCGCGGCGGCGGACAAGATGACCTCGCCGGACGAGAACAGCACGGCCGACAAGGAGGTCGTGCGCCGGATCGAACTGCAGGCGAACTGCTTCGGCGCGCTGTTCCTGACCGCCGTCGCGGGCTCGGGCTCGATCAGCCGGTCGCTGGCGAACGCCGCGGTCGCCGACTACGGCCGGGCCAACGACAGCGACACCCACGGCTCGCGCGAGCACCAGCTGTCCTGGGCGAAGGCCGGTTACGACGGCAAGGCGACGAAGGCGTGCAACACGTGGAGCGCCCCGGCCGACGAGGTCAGCTGACGGCCCAGGCGGGGTCGCGGCCGAGCAGGGCGAGGAACCGGTCGAGGGGGCTCGCGTCCGCGGGGACTTCGACACTGTGGGCGAACGAGCCGTTCGTCTCGCGGCCTTCGTCCGGGATCCGCTCGGCCAGCTTCGTGGCGATGTACACGGCTTCGGCGTCCGGCTCGTAGGGCAGGCCGAGCGTGCGGGCCAGGTCCCAGCCGTGCGCGACCGTGTCGACCAGGTGCATGTGCGCGGCGATCGCGCCGGGGAACGTGCCGAAGTGGTTGATGGTGAGCTGCCGCTCGAGCACGGCGTCGCCGGCGAAGGCGTCGAGGAAGTCCTCGACGGACGCCCGGTACGCGGCGTAGGCGTCGTCGCCGAGGGAGCCGGCGTCCCAGTCCGGTGCCGAGCCTTCGCGGGCCGCCGTCGCGAAGGCGTGGTTCTCGCTGACCTGGTGGCGGAGCAGATCGGCGAGCGTCCAGCCGGCGCACGGGGTGGGGCGGGCGAGGTCGGCGGGGGTGACGCCGGCGACCAGCTTGTCGAGGAGGAGCAGGGTGCGGCGGTCGAGTTCGCGGAGATCCATACCGGGTACGTTAGGCGGGCCAGCGGACCACGAACACTGCCAAATCCGGCGCAACCTTCGTGGGCCAATCTAGACTGGCGCCGGTGGAGATCCACATCGACCTGACCGGGACACGCGGCCACCGCGACGCGATCTACCGGCAGCTGCGCGCGGCGATCCTGGCCGGCCGGATCCGGCCCGGCGAGGCGTTGCCGCCCACCCGTGAGCTCGCGCAGCGGCTGGCGGTCTCCCGGACGACGGTCAGCGCGGCCTACGACCGGCTCACCGCCGAAGGGTTCCTCGCCGGGCGCGTCGGCGCGGGCACGTTCGTCACGGCTTCGCCGGTTTCCGCCGAGCCGGCGCCGGACGTCGCGGGCGTGCGGCCGCTGCCGGAGTGGGACGCCGTCCCGGCGCCGCCCGCGCCGTTCGCCCCGGCGCCGGAGTTCGACTTCCGGCCGGGCGTCCCCGACCTCTCGCTGTTCCCGTTCGACACCTGGCGGCGGCTGATCACGCAGCGGCTGCGGGCCGGCCAGGCCGACCTGATGACCTACGGCGACCCGCAGGGCCACGCCGGGTTGCGCGCCGAAATCGCCCGCCACATCGGCGTCTCGCGGGACGTCCGTGCGAGTGCGGCGCAGGTCGTCGTCACCGCGGGCGCCCAGCAGACGACCGACCTCGTCGCGCGGGTGCTGCTGCGGGCCGGCGACCTCGCCGCCGTCGAGGACCCCGGCTACCCGCCGCCGCGGCTGGTGCTCGGCGCGCGCGGTGTCCAGGTCGCGCCGGTGCCGGTGGACGCCTCCGGCATCGTCGTCGACGCCATCCCGCCGGGGACGCGGCTGGTGTACGTGACGCCGTCGCACCAGTACCCGCTCGGCCTGTCGATGTCGCTGGACCGCCGGCTCGAGCTGCTCGACTGGGCCGAGCGCACCGACGCGGTGCTCGTCGAGGACGACTACGACACCGAGTTCCGCTACACCGGACGGCCGCTGGAACCGTTGCACAGCCTGGATTCCCGCGGCCGGGTCGTGTACGTCGGCTCGTTCTCGAAGGTGCTCTCGCCGGCGTTGCGGCTGGGGTTTCTCATCGCGCCGCCGTCACTGGTGCCCGCGCTCGTGAAGGCCCGTTACCTCACCGACTGGCACGCGCCGAACGTCGAACAGGCGGCGCTGGCGGCGTTCATGGCCGAAGGTGGCTTCGCCCGGCACGTCCGGCGGATGCGGAAGGTCTACCGCGCCCGGCACGAACTGCTGACCCGGGCGCTGGGGGCGTTCGACTTCCTCACGCCGTTGCCGTCTTCGGCGGGCTTGCACCTCAGCGCGCTCGCGGCGGCGGACTGCAGCCCGCTGGTGCGCGCCGCCCGCCGTCGCGGCGTCCGGCTGTACTCGCTGGGGGACTTCGGGGTGGGGGAGCGGCGGCACGGGCTCGTGTTCGGTTACGGTGCGGTCGCGGCCGAGCGGATCGAGCCCGGGCTGGCCCGGCTGCGGGCACTGGCGGACGAAGGAGCGGCATGACCGACGACGTGATGGTGGCGATCGACGCCGGTCTGCGGCAGCACATCGGCGGCGACCGCGCCGGCGCGTACGCGACCTTCGCGCGGCTGTGGGCTTCGATCGGGGACGACGGCGACCCGCTGCACCGCGTCGCACTGGCCCACCACATGGCCGACGTCTGCGACGACCCGGCCGAGGAACTCGAGTGGGACCTGCGGGCCCTGGCCGCGGCCGATTCGCTGACCGACTCGCGAGCCCGGGAATACCACTCGTCCCTGGCCGTGCGCGGCTTCTACCCGTCGCTGCACCTCAATCTCGGCGAGGACTACCGCAAGCTCGGCGACCTGCCCGCGGCCCGCGAACAGCTGGCGCTGGCCCGCGCGCGCCTGGACGCCCTCGGCGACGACGACTACGCGGCCGGGATCCGGCTGGCCCTCGACGGGCTCGCCGAACGGCTCGGCTGAATCGGTACCAATACCACGAAGACGCCCCGTTTGCCGGACTTTCGCGGGGCGCCAGGGGGCCCTAACCTGTGGTGATCCAGCTCACCGACGGGAAGGATCGCCATGCGGATTGCGGATCTGCTGCGCAAGAAGGGGTCGGCGGTCGCGACGGTCACCCCCGATACGACGGTGACCACGCTGCTGACCGGACTGGCCGAACACAACGTCGGCGCGATGGTGGTCGTCGCCCCGGACGGCGCCATCGCGGGCATCGTCTCCGAACGCGACGTCGTGCGGCGCCTGAACGACCACGGCCCGGGCCTGCTCGACGGCCCGGTCTCGGAGATCATGACGAAACTGGTGGCGAGCTGCACCCCGGACGACTCGGTGGACCAGCTCTCGGTCCTGATGACGGAACGGCGTATCCGCCACGTCCCGGTCCTCGCCGACGGCCGCCTGGCCGGCATCGTGTCCATCGGGGACGTCGTGAAGAACCGGATGGAACAGCTGGAGCAGAGCCAGGAACAGCTGCAGGCCTACATCTCCCAAGGCTGACCCCAAGCGCCCCAACGCCACATTGGGTGCGTCAGACGCACCCAATGTGGCGTTCGGTGCGTTGGACGCAACCAACGCCACATTGGGGCGCTTGACGCCTCACTCGCGCCAGCCGGAAAGCTCCACGCCCTTCGCGACATCCACGCGGTAGGAGAGCGTCACCTTGCCCGTCTCGCCCGGGCCCAGCGTCAGCCGCCACGTGAATTCGCCGAGTGCCGACGTCTCCACCGGATCGGGCGCGGTCTTCACGTCCTTCACCGTGATCGTGTCGTCCCGCGAAACCGGCGCCTGGTCCAGCACCGTCACCACCGCCGGACGCGGGCCGTGGTTGCCGACCGAAATGCGGTACTCCGCCTCGCGCCGCTTCTGCCCGGACAGCGTCGCCTTGGACGCCGTCCGCCGCACCAGTTCCCGCTCGATGCGGATCCGGTCGTCGACCCCCAACGCCAGTTCCAGTTCCTCCCCGGGCGCCCACGGCTCGAGCACGGTCGTCCCGACGAACTCCGCGTCGTGGAACACCGAAGCCCGGCCGGGCCGCAGGGCGTGCTCCGACGAATTCACCACCGTCGCCCGCAAGTACGCCTCTTCCGCCAGCACCGGCGCGGTGATGTACCCGAGCGACGCCGTCAGCGAAAGCTGCGCCAGCGTGGTCCGGTGGCCGGAAGCCCCGGACGGCACCGCGACCGGCCGCGAAGGCCGGTAGGTGACCGCGGTCGTGCCCTGCTCGACCGACGCGAGTTTCGGCGCCAGGGACGCCAGCGACGCCGAGGACGCGGCGAAGTCCCTGCGCATGCCTTCGGGAGCGGCACCCGCTGCGCCGTAGGCCGCCGCGGGTGCGGCCGGGACCGGGCGGACCCGATCCAGGTACCACGGCTGGAGTTCCGGCACCACCACCGACACCGCGGGCCGGGCCGTCGACAGCGCCAGCTCGCACTCCGGCCAGTCCTCGCCGGTGTACTGGCTGACGAGCCCGTACGAGACCACGGTGACGTCGGTGCCGCGCACCCGGATGTCGTACCCCGGTTCCCAGCTCGCGCCGGGGACCACATAGGACAGTTCCAGCTCGGCTTCCGCGGTGGCGTCCGAAATCTCCAGCTCCACGGTCACCGAGGTGCTGTCCCGCCCGGTCTGCGCGCCCTGCGCCTCGATCCGCCGGTCGAGCGCGGCGAGGTCCTCGCGCAGCCGGGCGATCCGCTCGCTCAGCACCCGGCGCGCCTTCAACGCCGAGGCCAGCCGCGCACTCAGCGCGTCCGTCACCTCCGCGACGCGCGAAGGTTCGGCGGTGCCGGCCGCGAGGGCTTTCGCGAAGCTGCCGCCGCTGCGCTTCGCGAGCGAAGTCAGCAGATCGACCTTCATCGTCTCGGCCGCTTCGTCGTCCAGGACGCCGTCGAGCGTGGCCTGGTCGGCCCGCCGTTGCTCGACGAGCTCCTGCAACGCCGGGTCGGCCGGTTCGGCGTGCCACTCGGTGCGCACGTCGACGCCGGTGATCAGCGCGGGCCCGGTGCCGGTGACGCGCACCGAGCCCGGGTCGAGGGCCGGGGGCAGCCCGGCGAAGGTGAGGCGCGGCCCGCCGTCGAGCGGAGCCTTGCCCCGGCGGGTGATCCGCGCCTGCTGCGGGTAGACGGTCACGGCGGTGATCGGCGCTTCGACGGTCGGCATGCCTCCGACGTTAGTCTCTTGACACCCCCGCGGGCGGACCGGAAGTGTCTTCAGGCGTCCGCTTCGCCCGGCTTGGGGGTTTGAGTGAAAGCCGCAGTCCTGCTCGCCGCCGTCCTCGCGCTCCCGCTGACCGCGGGCGTCGCCGAAGCCGCGCCACCGGCCCCGGTGTTCACCGGGGGCCAGGCGCAACCGGTGTTCGACCCGGCCGACGTCGTCCGCGAGGACGTCTGGGTCACCGCGCCCGTCGACAGCGACCACGACGGCGCCGACGACCTCGTGCACGCCCAGGTCGTGCGCCCGCGCGCGACCCAGCAGGGCCTGAAGGTCCCCGTCGTCTACCAGGCCAGCCCGTACTACGCCGGCGGCAACGACGTCGCGAACCACAACGTCGACGTCGAGCTCTACGCGCCCGGGTACGCCCGCGGCCCGGAAGGCCCGCGCGTCGCCGCGCACGGCGTCGGCCCGGCCACCCCGATCACCTGGCGCTACCAGGACTACTTCACCGCGCGCGGGTTCGCCGTCGTCTACGGCGAATCGCTCGGCAGCGGGCTCTCCACCGGCTGCCCGACCACCGGTGACGTCAACGAGACGATCGGCGCCCGTTCGGTCGTCGACTGGCTCAACGGCCGCACGAGCGCGAAGGACGCGAACGGCGCCGCGGCGAAGGCGGACTGGACGACGGGCAAGACCGGCATGATGGGCGTCTCCTACAACGGGACGCTGCCCAACGCCGTCGCGAGCACCGGCGTCCAGGGCCTCGAGACGATCGTGCCGATCGCGGCCATCTCCAGCTGGTACGACTACTACCGCAACGACGGCGCGGTCGTCGCGGCCGGCGGGTTCCAGGGCGAGGACGCCGACGTGCTCGCCGAGTACGTCTACACCCGCGCGGACCGGCAGGCCTGCCGGTCGGTGATCGACGGGCTGACCCGCGACCAGGACCGGGTCACCGGCGACTACACGCCGTTCTGGGACGTCCGCAACTACCGCAACGACGTCGGCAAGGTGCGCGCGTCGGTGCTCGCGGTGCACGGCCTCAACGACTGGAACGTCAAGACCGACCAGGTCGCGACCTGGTACGAGGCGCTCAAGGCCCGCGGCGTCGAGCACAAGATCTGGCTGCACCAGTCCGGGCACGCCGACCCCTACTCGCTGCGCCGCGACGTCTGGCTCGCGACGTTGAACAAGTGGCTGTCCCACTACCTCTACGGCATCGACAACGGCATCCAGAACGAGCCGAAGGCGACGATCCAGCGCGAGGACAAGTCGTGGGCCGACGAGGCCGACTGGCCGGCGCCGGGCACCGCCGACGTCCGCGTGTACCCGTGGCCGGGCGGCCGTTCGAAGGGCACGATCGACACGCGCAACCCGGTCCCGGGCACGGCGGCCGTGGAAACCCTCGCCGACGACTCGTCGAAGACGATCGAGCAGCTGGCCGGTCTCGCCTCCTCCGGCAACCGGCTGCTGTACGCGACTCCGGCGGCGAAGCAGGCCGTCCGCCTCTCCGGTACGGCCCGCGCCGACCTGGCGCTGGCGTTCGACCGGCCGGCGGCGAACGTCTCGGCGATCCTGCTCGACCGCGCCCCCGACGGCACGTCCCACGTGATCAGCCGCGGCTGGACCGACCCGCAGAACCGCACGTCGCCGGCCCGCACCGAGCCGATCACGCCGGGACAGACCTACCGGATCGGCGTCGACCTGATGCCGAAGGACTACATCCTCGCGGCGGGCCACCGGCTGGAGGTCCTGGTCGCCTCCAGCGACCACGACTACACGCTGCGGCCGAAGCCGGGCGCCGGGCTCGCGCTCGACCTCACGAAGACGTCGGTCATCCTCCCGGTCACGGGCGGCAAGCCGGCGCTGCGGGCCGCGTTCGGCTGATGCTGCCGGAGCAGGTCCGGGCCGACGTCCGCACGTTGTGGGACTACCACGACCTGCGGCACGCGCCGCGGCGGTCGGACGCCGGGATCGGGCTCGGCAGCCGTGATCCCGGCGTGGCCGTGCACGCGGCGGAGCTGTTCCACGCCGGGTGCTTCCCGCTGGTCGTGTTCACCGGCGCCAACGCCCCGACGACGGTGGACCGCTTCCCGCGCGGCGAAGCGGTCCACTACCGCGAAATCGCCCTCGAGCTGGGCGTGCCGGACGAGGCGATCCTGGTCGAACCCGAGGCCCGCAACACCGGGGAGAACATCGTGTTCACCCGCCGGCTGCTGGCCGGCCGGGGGATCGGGTCCGTGACCCTGGTGACGCGGCCGTACCAGCAGCGCCGTGCCTACGCGACTGCCAAGCGGCTCTGGCCCGGCGTCGACGTCGTGTGCGCGTCGAAGGCGGCTTCGTTCGAAGACCACGTCAGCGGGGAAGAGGACGCCGAGCGCGTGATCGGCATGCTCGTCGGCGAGACCCAGCGGATCACCGAGTACGCCGAGCGGGGCTTCGCGATCCCGCAGCGCGTCCCGCCCGGTGTCGAGCGGGCGTTCGGCCGGCTGGTCGAGGCCGGGTTCACGCAGCGGTTGGTCACCCTCCGCGGTGACGATCACTCACTGTAACGATTTTCGCAGGTCAGGCGACTTACCGGCGTTCCGTCCGCTGCGAGAGGACCCGCCATGACCTCGACCGCCGAACCCACCTTGGAGAGCCTGCGCACCCAGCTGTCCGGCGCCGTGCTGACCGACGGCGAACCGGGCTACGACGTCGCCCGGTCGGTCTGGAACGGGGAGATCGACCGCCGCCCCGCGGTGGTGGTGCGGCCCGCCGGGCCCGCGGACGTGGCGGCAGCGCTCGCGTACGCGCGTGAAGCCGGCCTCGAGGTCTCGGTGCGCGGCGGCGGGCACAACTACGGCGGCGCGGCGGTCGTCGACGGCGGTCTCTGCCTCGACCTGAGCTCGCTCGACGCGATCAGCGTCGACCCGGAGGGCCGGACCGCCCGCTGCGGCGGCGGGACGACGTGGGCGCAGCTCGACACGGCCACGCAGGAGTACGCGCTCGCGGTGCCGGGCGGCACGATCAGCCACACCGGCGTCGGCGGGCTGACCCTCGGCGGGGGCTTCGGCTGGCTCACCGGCAAGCACGGGATGTCGTGCGACAACTTGCTCTCGGCCCAGCTCGTCACGGCCGACGGCGAGATCCTGCGCGTGTCGGCGGAGGAGCACACCGACCTGTTCTGGGCGCTGCGCGGAGGCGGCGGCAACTTCGGCGTCGTCACCGAGTTCGAGTTCCGGCTGCACCCGATCGGGCCGATCGTCCACCTGGGACTGTTCTTCTACGGCCTCGACGACGGCGTGGCCGCGCTGCGCCACGCCCGGGAACTGCTCCGGACGTTGCCGGGCGAGCTGGGCGTGCTGGTGGCCGGGCTCAACGCGCCGCCCGCGCCGTTCGTCCCGGAGCTGTTCCACTTCCGGCCGGGCTACGCCGTGCTGATCGCCGGCTTCGAGGGAGAGGAGCGGCACGCCGAGGCGGTCGCGGCGGCGCGGTCGGGGCCGGCGTCGCTGTTCGAGTTCGTCTCGCCGATCCCGTACGTGGAACTGCAGCGGATGCTCGACGGCGCCGCGCCGTGGGGCATCCTCGCCTACGAGAAGGCCGCTTACGCCGACGGTTTCACCGACGAAGTCATCGAGGTGATCGCGGACTTCCTGCCGCGCAAGACGTCCCCGCTGTCGCTCATGCCGATCTTCGCGATGCGTGGCGCCTTCACGGAGGTCGCCGACGACGCCACGGCCTTCGGCGGCCCGCGGCGCGAAAGCATCCTGATCAACATCGACTCGCTCGCGGCCGAGCCGGAGCCGTACGCCGTGGACCGCGCGTGGGTGCGCGAGTTCTGGGAAGCGCTGGTGCCGGTCTCGTCCAACTCGGCGGGCTACGTCAACTTCATGGCCGAGTACGAAGCCGACCGCGTGCGGACGTCGTACGGCCCGGAGAAGTACGCGCGGCTGGCCCGGATCAAGGCGGCCTACGACCCGCGGAACGTGTTCCACCACAACGCGAACATCCGGCCCGCGCCGTGACGGCTCAGCCGGCGATGCCCGTCCGGTAGGCGAACGCGACCGCTTGCGCGCGGTCGCGCAGCCCGGCTTTGGCGAACAGGTGGTTCACGTGGGTCTTCACGGTCGCCTCGCTCACCACCAGCGTGCGGGCGATCTCGGTGTTCGACAGGCCCGCCGCGATCAGCCGCAGCACCTCGATCTCGCGGGCGGTCAGGCCCTCGACCTCCCGGACGCGCGGCGGGGTGCTGCGGGCGGCGGCTTCGACGAGCCGCCGCTGCAACTCGCCGTCCACTGTGGACTGCCCGGCGGCGGCCGAGCGCAGGGCCCGCGCGATGGACTCGGCGTCGGCGTCCTTGGTCAGGAACCCGCGGGCGCCGGCCCGCAGCGCGGCCAGCAGCGACTCGTCGTCGGCATACGTGGTGAGCACGACGACCTCGGTGCCGGGGTGCTCGGCCCGGATCCGTTCGGTGGTCTCGACGCCGTCGCAACGCGGCATCCGCAGGTCCACCAGCACGACGTCGGGGTGGTGGGCGGCGACGAGGTCGAGCGCGGCCAGTCCGTCGGCGGCGGCGCCGACCACCTCGACGCCGGGCAGCAGCCCGAGCAGTGTGACCAGGCCTTCCCGGACCACCGCCTGGTCGTCGGCCAGCACGACGCGCAGCGTCACGCCGGCACCGTCAGGTGAATCCGCCATCCGTCCTCCCCCGGCCCGCTGTCCAGGCGCCCGTCGAGCAGCGCGACCCGTTCGCCCATCCCGCGCAAACCGTAGCCTGCCGCCGCCGCGTCCGGTGGCCGCCTGCCCTGCCGGTCGGCCACGGTCAGCTCCACGGACTTGTCGGCATAGCCGAGCGTGACGTCCACTTCGGCCTGCGGCGCGTGCTTGCGCGTGTTGGCCAATGCTTCCTGCACCGCGCGGACCAGCGCGGTACCGACGGCCGGAGCGAGCTCGCGCGGCCGTCCTTCGACCGCGAGGTCCGCGCGGGCCCCGCTGTCCAGCCGGTAGGCGGCCAGAAGGTCCGCGATCGCGCGTTCCACGCCGACGGCGTCCTCGCGCAGCGCGGCCACGGCCTTGCGCGCTTCGGCGAGCCCTTCCGAGGCCAGGGTCTGTGCGCGTTCGATCTGGGCGACCGCGTCCGGGCTCGCGCCGTCGCGCACCAGCATCAGGCGCGCGCCCTGCAGGTTCAGCGAGAGCCCGGCCAAGGAGTGCGCCAGGACGTCGTGCAGCTCGCGGGCAATGCGGGCGCGTTCGGCGAGGGCGGCCGCGCGGGCGTGCTCCTCGTTGGCGGTCTGCGCGCGAGCCAGCGCCAGCTCGGTCTGTTCGAGGCGGGCGAGGCGGGCCCGCCGGTTGAGGCCCATCAGCACGACCACGGCGAGGACCGCGTACGTCGACAGCGCGCCTTCCCACACGTGGTACCGGGCCGCCCCGGCCGTGACCGCCGCGACGTCGAGCACGACCGCCAGCACGATCGGGACCGTGGACTGGCGCAGCACCACGAAGAACGTCGTGCTGAACATCGCCACCGACACCCAGCTGCTCGGCAGCAGCACCCAGAGCGTGCCCGTGCTGGCGATCACGGCGAGCGGAAGGGCGGCCGCCAGCGGCGGGACGCGGGTGTCGTGGATCCACAGCAGCGGGATCGACAGCACGAGGGTGACGCCGATCAGCAGCCACGCCCGCAGGTCCGCGCGGGGCATGGCGGCGACCATCGGCACGGCGACGAGAGCCCAGCGCGCCCAGCGCTGGGCCCGGGGGTATCCGCCTGGTCGGGTCGTCATTTCGGCAGTCCTCCGCGAGTGCTTGTACGGAAAATGTACCGACGGGGACTTCCCTTCGTGGTGTCAAGTTGTCCCGTTTGTCAAGGAGGTTCCTCCCATGTCCAAGTTGCGACGGCTCGCCCTGATCGCCGCCGCCGCGGCGCTGCCCGCGCTCGGCCTCTCCCTCGCCGGTCAGACGACGGCCTCGGCCGCGCCGAACTTCCAGGTGCCGTTCAAGTGCGGCGTCACCGTGACGGCCGCGACGTTCAGCGGGCACAGCCCGGCGTACTCGGTCGACTTCCAGAAGGACGGCATCACCGGCATGCCGGTGCTCGCCTCGGCGTCGGGCACGGTGACCCGGGTGGCCGACGAAGGCGGCACGAGCTACGGCAAGTGGATCGAGCTGGACCACGGTGGCGGCTGGAAGACCCGCTACGCGCACCTGTCGGCCCAGGAGGTCTCCGTCGGGCAGTCGGTCGTGGGCGGCAAGCAGATCGGCAAGGCGGGCGCGACCGGCGGCGTCACCGGCCCGCACCTGCACTTCGAAGAGCGCCTGGACGGCGTGGTGCAGAAGGCCAAGCTGAACGGCGTCGCGGTGCCGTACTACGGCCACACCAACTTCACGAGCAAGAACGGCTGCGGCGGCAACCCGTACTCGGCCGAAGAGGTGTGCGGCGACGGCTTCTCCGTGGTGGACCAGCAGGCGCTGGCCAACTCCTCGGGCACGGCCTACCTGCTGTACAACGCTTCCACCAAGGCGAACTGCGTGACCACGCTGAAAGCCACGTCGCTCGGCACGGCCAGCGCCGTCTCGGCGTTCCTCGAGGTCCAGGGTTCGGCCCGGGTGACCGATTCCGGCAGCTTCACCTACTACGCCGGGCCGGTGAAGAAGACCGCCGACTCGACCTGCGTGAAGTGGGGTGGCTCGG
Organism: Amycolatopsis sp. NPDC004772; assembly: GCF_053601215.1. Classification (NCBI taxonomy): domain Bacteria; kingdom Bacillati; phylum Actinomycetota; class Actinomycetes; order Pseudonocardiales; family Pseudonocardiaceae; genus Amycolatopsis; species Amycolatopsis sp. NPDC004772. The sequence goes on along the minus strand of NZ_JBSGBK010000066.1, from coordinate 29,070 downwards.
TGGGCGCCAACACCTACGAGAGCGGGTTCGAGCACTGCGACTGACGTCCGGGATTCCGGACCCCGTTCGGCCGGTGGGGCCGGGCAGCATAGCCCGCCCCACCGACAGGAACGGCCTACCCGGCCGTGGCCGGGCGAATTCCGTCCACATCGGCCCCGGCCATCCACAGATTTCCCGCCACCGCCCCGTCCGGACCGGTTCTGCCGCATCGTGGAGGCATGACCACAACCACGCGAGCCGACCTCCGCGATCCCGCGCAGCTGCTGGCCGCGCTCCCGTACCTGATCGGCTTCCGCCCCGAGGAATCCGTCGTCCTGCTCGGCCACCGGCACCCGGGCAACCGCCCGGGCCTGGTGCTGCGCGGTGACCTGCCCAGCCCGGAACATCAGGCCCACCAGGCACAGGCGATGGTCCCGGCGTTCGCCGCGGGCCACCACATCGGCGTGACACTGGTGATCGTCGGCGGCGAGCGAAGACCCGGAAAGCCGCCGCCGCACCGGGATTTCCTCGACGAACTGGAGCGGGTGCTGGGGGAGTGCGGTCTTCCGGTGCTGCACGCCCTGTGGGCGCCCGAAATCACCAAGGGCGCACCCTGGGCGTGCTACCGCACGGAAGGATGTGGTGGCGAATTGCCGGACCCGAGCGCAACGGTCGTGGCGGCGGCCGCAACCGAGCGCGGCACGGTGGCGTTCGACAGCCGCGAGGAGCTCGAGGAGCTGCTGGCCCCGAGGTCGCCCGAGGCTCTCACTCGCCGCGCGGATCGCTTGTCCCGCTTGACATCCCCGGACGAGACAACCGTCGATGACGCGGCCACGGTGGTCCGGGAGGCGTTCCTGCGCCAGCGCCGGCACGAAGGCCCGCCGACGGACGAGGAAGCGGTCCAGCTGGCAAGAGCGTTGGAGCGGCCGGAAATCCGCGACATGTGCTTGGCGATGGCGGTACCCGCGGGCGACGCATCGGCCCGGGTGGCGGAGCGCGTCTGGCTGACGTTGGTCCGCGAAATCCCACCCCCGCACCGAGCGGAGCCGGCGGCGTTGCTGGGGTTCACGGCCTACCTCCGCGGCGACGGAGCCTTCGCGGGCATGGCCCTGGACAACGCCCTGGAGGCAGCCCCCGGCCACCTCCTGGCATCCCTGCTGAGAAGGGTCCTGGACACCGGAACACCACCGGAAGTAATCCGCGGCCTGGCGACAGCGGCGGCGGGCCCCTTGGTCGGCTTCGGCCTGGAGCCGGCAGACTTCGACCTGGACCAGGCGGCATGAGTCCCTTCGGCTCGGCGAGCCGTCCTCTGTGGATCCCCGGCCGGATGGCTGTGGGAGCTGGCCGGCCGGGCGGTCGGGTGAGGCCGCCATGCCGTCACCAGCCCCCGCCGAGTCTGGGTGAACTCCTAAGCGTCCCGGACGATCGCGGCCAGTTCGGTCCGCTGCGGCTTTCACCCCAGTTCCTCACCTGCCGAAGTCCGCAGGCCAGCCAGCTCCGGAGCCGAGCGCAGCGTTTCGACCCACCACCTCCGCGGGCCGGGGCGCAAAGCCCCAGCCCGCCGAGGTCATCAGCCCCGCCGAGCCTGGGTGAATTCCCAAGCGTCCCGGACGATCCCGGCGAGCTCGGTCCGCTCCGGCTTCCACCCCAGTTCCTCGCGCGCCCGGTTGCTGGCCGCCACGAGCACCGACGGGTCGCCCGCCCGCCGCGGAGCCACCGCGGCCGGCACCGGGTGGCCGGTCACCGCCCGGCAGGCCTCGATCACCTCGAGAACGGAGAACCCGGTGCCGTTGCCCAGGTTGTAGATGCGGTGCTCGCCCGCGGTGGCGTGCTTCAGCGCCAGCAGGTGCGCGTCCGCGAGGTCCACCACGTGGATGTAGTCGCGCACCGCCGTGTGGTCCGGCGTCGGGTAGTCGTCGCCGTAGATCTGGATGCGCTCGCGGTCGCCCGAAGCGACCTGCAGAACGAGAGGAATCAGATGGGTTTCCGTGGTGTGGCGCTCGCCGAAGGCGCCGTACGCCCCCGCGACGTTGAAGTACCGCAGGCTCACCGCCGCCAGGCCGTGCGCGACGGCGAAGCTGGTGATCGCGGCGTCGATGGCGAGCTTCGTGGCGCCGTAGGTGTTGGTCGGCCGGGTCGGCGCCGTCTCCGGGATCGGCGACTGCTCCGGCTCGCCGTAGGTCGCCGCCGTCGAGGAGAACACCAGCCGCGGCGTGCCGTGCTCCTGCATGGCCTCGAGCAGCCGCAGCGACGTGACGACGTTGCCTTCCCAGTACTTCGCCGGCTCCGTCATCGACTCGCCGACCAGCGACTTCGCCGCGAAGTGCAGCACGCCGTCGAAGCCCTCGCGCAGCAGGCTGCCCGCCACCTCGGCGGCGTCGCCTTCGATGAACCGCGCGTCCGGGTGAACGGCGTCGGCGTGCCCGGTGGACAGGTCGTCGACGACCGTGACCTGGTGCCCCGCTTCGACCAGCCGGGCGGCGCAGACACTTCCGACGTACCCGGCTCCGCCCGTCACGACCAGCTTCAGGGCGTTGCTCTGCTCCGACACATCCAGGCCTTCCTGCCGAGGGTGACTGTGCGCCACAGTCTTCCCCCTGCCCGACGCGCGGGTCCGCGCGGGGGTTGCCCCGGGCGGACCCGCGCGGTGTCAGAGCTCGTCGCGGCCGGCGCCGCGCGAGGGCACCGCCGTGAACATCCGCGGCCGCCGGTAGCCGGCCTTTTCGTAGGCCGCCTCGACGGCCTCCTTGACCCGGTCCAGATCGGCGTCGCGGACCAGCGCGATCGCCGAGCCGCCGAAGCCGCCGCCGGTCATCCGCGAGCCGAGCGCACCGGCCGCCCGGGCCGAGTCGACCGCGAGGTCCAGCTCGGCCGTGGAGATCCGGTAGTCGTCGCGCATGCTGACGTGCGAGGCGTCCAGGTACGGCCCGATGTCGGCCAGCCGCCCGGCGCGCAGCAGCTCGACCGTCTCGAGCACCCGCTGGTTCTCGGTGACGACGTGCCGCACCAGCGGCGCCAGGTCCTCCGGCAGCCGGTCGAGGGCGTCGGAGAGGCCTTCGACGGTGACGTCGCGCAGCGCCTTCACCCCGAGCAGCTCGGCCGCCCGTTCGGTGCCGCGGCGGCGCTCGCCGTAGCCGCCTTCGGCGTGCGAGTGCTTGGTGCGGGTGTCCATGATCAGCACCTGCAGCCCGGCCTCGGCGAGGCCGAACGGCACCTGTTCCTGCTCACCCGACCGGACGTCGAGGAACAGCACGTGCGACTCGGTGCAGCAGAGCGACGCCGTCTGGTCGAGCAGGCCGGTGGGCGCGCCGACGAAGTCGTTCTCCGACCGCTGCACCCACCGCGCGATCTCGGGCCGCGCCGGGACGTCGTCCCGGCTGCCGTCGACCTCGATGCCGGCCAGGCCGAGCAGCGCCAGCGACACTGCGCACTCGAGCGCGTGGGAGGAGGACAGGCCCGCCCCCGACGGCACGTCCCCGGCGATGACCAGGTCGGCCCCGTTCGCGAACCCCTGGTCGCGCAGCACCCAGGCGACGCCCGCGGGGTACGCGGCCCACCCGTCGACGGAGCCCGGCGCCAGGTCGGCGATCTTGAGCTCACCGGAGCGCTGGAGCTGGCCGTCGTCGCCCAGAGTGGCCACGGACAGGATGCCGTCCTCGCGGGGCGACGCCGCCACGGCCAGCCGGTGCGGCAGGGCGAACGGCAGCACGAAGCCGTCGTTGTAGTCGGTGTGCTCGCCGATCAGGTTGACGCGGCCGGGCGCCGACCAGACGCCGGCCGGTGCCTTGCCGTGGACCGTGCGGAACGCCGCCACGGCCTCCGAAGCGGGGCTCATCGGGCCTGCGCCAGCACGGCGTGCAGCGCGGAGCTGGCGACCTGGGCGGTGGTGTCCCCGCCGGTGACCTCGATGGTGCCGCCGTTGGCCTTGCCGACGGTGACCGTGCCACCGGGCACGATGCCGACGGACTTGAGCTCGGTCATCAGCGACTCGTCCAGCTGGACGTGCTCGGCGATGCGCCGGATCTCGACGCGGCCGCCGCCGGTGCGGGCGAACTCGTCGAGCCGGACCAGGTCGGCCTCGGCGGGCGGCGCCGGTTCGCCGTCGCCCAGCTTGTCGAGGCCGGGGATCGGGTTGCCGTAGGGGGAGGTGGTCGGGTGGTCGAGCAGCTTGACCAGCTTGCGCTCGACGGCCTCGCTCATCACGTGCTCCCACCGGCACGCCTCGTTGTGCACGTGCTCCCACTCGAGCCCGATCACGTCGACGAGGAGGCGCTCGGCGAGGCGGTGCTTGCGCATGACGGCGATGGCCAGTTCCCGGCCGTGGTCGGTCAGCTGCAGGTGCCGGTCGTCGGCGACCACGACCAGCCCGTCACGCTCCATCCGGGCGACGGTCTGGCTCACGGTCGGGCCGCTCTGCTGCAGGCGCTCGGCGATGCGGGCGCGCAGCGGAACGACACCTTCTTCTTCGAGCTCGTAAATGGTACGCAAGTACATCTCGGTGGTGTCGATGAGATCGTTCACGCTGTCCCCTTCGTCCGCGTTGCTCATCGTAGTCGTTGACCCCGGCAGCGGCGGCGGCCCTCGGGGCTACCGCGCCGATGGTCACCGATCCGGCCACGGTCGCGGCCGGGGACGCCCCGGCACTGGTCACGCGCCGGGCGGTGGACGGCCTGTTCCCGGCCGGATCGGTGCGGACGCGCCGGTGGGGGAGATGTCCGCCACCCCGGCGCGCCCGGGCGGGCGGTCGCTGGAAGATGGGAGGCATGCGTCCGCTGATCAGCACCACCGAACTGGCCGCCGCGCTGGCCGGCCCGGCCGGGGACCGCCCCGTGGTCCTCGACGTCCGCTGGCGGCTCGCCGGCCCGCCCGGCGCCGAGTCCTACCGAGAGGGCCACGTACCCGGAGCGGTGTTCACCGACCTCGACAAAGTCTTGGCGGGCAAGCCGGGCGAGGGCGGCCGGCACCCCCTGCCCGACCCGGCGGACCTGCAGCGCGATCTGCGCGCGGTCGGGGTCAGGGAGGGCGCCCCGGTGGTGGCGTATGACGACGCGGACGGCTCGGTGGCGGCGAGGGCCTGGTGGCTCCTGCGCTGGGCGGGCCACGAAGAGGTGGCGGTCCTGGACGGCGGTTACGCGGCGTGGACGGCCGAGGGTCACCCGGTGAGCACGGAGGAGGCAAGCCCGGAGCCGGGCGACCTGACGGTCCGCCCGGGAGCCATGCCGGTCCTGGACGCGGACGAGGCAGCAGCCCTGGCCCGCGACGGCCTCCTGCTGGACGCTCGCGCAGAACCGAGGTACACGGGCGAGACAGAGCCGGTGGACCCCCGAGCAGGCCACATCCCGGGCGCGGTGAACGCCCCCTTCGCCGCCCACGTGGGCGAGGACGGCCGCTGGCGCCCCCCGGCCGAGCTGGCGAAGAGGTTCGCAGGCCTGGGCCTCCGCCCGGGAGAGCCGGTAGCCGCGTACTGCGGCTCAGGGGTGACGGCGAGCTCGGTGGTCTTGGCTTTGGAGCTGGCAGGCCACCCGCGAGCGGGCCTCTATGCGGGCTCGTGGTCCCACTGGTCCCGGGACCCGGCCCGCCCAGCAGCAACGGGTCCCCTCCCCGGCTGAGCCCCGGGTCAGGGCCGAGCACCGCCCATCACCCAGCGGCGGGCACCCATCTCCGGCTCAGCCACCCTGGCGCCAGGCCGAGCGGCGGCCGCAGCCCGGCAAGGGGCATCCAGCCGAGCCGAGCCGTGTTTGCGCCGGTACTCGGAGCGAGGCGCGGCCGCCCACCGAGCCGAGCGACCCGAACTCGGCCGGGGGCGTCCTCGCCGAGCGGTCCCCGCCGCGTGGGGCGGCCTGGCCGATCCCGACCACTCGCGCCAAGCCCCGCCTGCGCCTACCCAGCCCCGGGGACGGCCCGCCCGCCTGGCCGAGCCGCCGTGTCCCCGGGCCGAGCCGCCGTGTCCCCGGGCCGAGCCGTCGTGTCCCTGGCCGAGCCGCGGGTGCCTACCCAACCCAGACGGCGGTCCGCCGCCGGTCCGCCGGGCCGTGTCCCGCCGGGCAGCGACCCCGCACCCCAGCAGGAACCGCCCACCCACCCCGAGCCCCCACCCCGAGCCCCCACCACGAGCCCACCCGCCCACCCCGCGAGCCCCGTCCACTCCACGCAGCCCCGCGATCCGCACTAGAGTCGACCGCATGTCGCCGGCCGTTGTCTGGGATCGGGCCCTGCTGGGTTATGACCTGGGTGGGGATCACCCGTTCAATCCCGTGCGGCTGGAGCTCACCGTCCGGCTGGCCACCGAGCTCGGCGTGCTTCAGGACGTCGAACTGCTCGTCCCCACCGGGGCCGGGGACGAGGAACTCCTGCGGATCCACGCCCCCGAATACCTCGCCGCCGTGCGGGAGGCTCCTCTGGTCGGGTGGGATGTCGGGCATGGGCTCGGGACCTCCGACAACCCCGTCTTCTCCGACATGCACGATGCCTCCGCCCTCGTCGTCGGGTCGACGCTGCTCGCCGCGCGGAAGGTTGCCGAAGGGGAAGCCACGCGGGCCGTCAACATCGCCGGGGGGCTGCACCACGCCATGCGGGACCAGGCCGCCGGGTTCTGCGTCTACAACGACTGTGCCGTCGCCATCTCGTGGCTGCTCGACCACGGCTTCGAGCGCATCGCCTACATCGACACCGACGTCCACCACGGCGATGGCGTCCAAGCCGCCTTCTACGACGACCCGCGCGTCCTCACCATCTCCATGCACCAGCACCCGTTCACGCTCTGGCCCGGCACCGGCTACTCCGCCGAGACCGGCCGCGGGAAGGCCGACGGCACCTCCGTCAACGTCCCGCTGCCGCCACGCACCAGAGATCCCGGCTGGCTGCGGGCCTTCCACGCCGTCGTTCCCTCCCTCCTCGCCGACTTCGAACCGCAGCTGCTCTTCACCCAGTGCGGCGTCGACTCGCACGAAGAAGACCCCCTCGCCGATCTCTCCCTGTCCGTCGACGGGCACCGGACCATCTACGCCACCCTCCGGGACCTCGCCGAGACCTACTCCGGCGGGAAATGGATCGCCGTCGGCGGGGGTGGCTACCAGCTGATCCGGGTCGTCCCGCGGTCCTGGACGCACCTGATCGCCACCGTCCTCGACCGGGACGTCGATCCCGCGACGCCGCTGCCGCCCGGCTGGCGGGAAGCCGTCACCAAGGCCGCCCCGCACGCCGAACTTCCGCAGACCATGTCCGACGACCGCGACACGCAGTTCAAGCCGTGGGGGGACGGCGAGGACGACCCGGTCGACATCGCCGTCCGGGACACGCGCCGGGCCGTCTTCCCGCTGCACGGCCTCGATCCGGACGACCCCAGGGACTGACCGATGGCCGGACGGGATCCCTTCGACTACCCCCGCGACTGGGAGGCCGACGTCGTGCTGTCCGACGGCGGCACCGTCCACCTGCGGCCGGTCGTGCCCTCCGACGCCGACGGCCTCGTCGCCTTCCACGCGAAGCTCTCCGAACGCACCCGCTACTTCCGCTACTTCGGCGCCTACCCGCGGATCCCCGAAAAGGACCTGAAGCGCTTCTCGACCGTCGACCACCACGACCGGGTCGCGTTCGCCGCCTTCCTGGGCGACGACATCGTCGCCGTCGGGCGGTACGAACGGCTCGACCACGGGCCGTCGGCGGAGGTCGCCTTCGTCGTCAGCGACGCCCACCAGGGCCGCGGGCTCGGCTCGATCCTGCTCGAACACCTCGCCGCGGCCGCGTCCGAATGCGGGCTGCGCCGGTTCGTCGCCGAGGTGCTCGCCGAGAACTCCGCCATGGTGCGGGTCTTCCGCGACGCCGGGTACCAGGTCAGCCGCGAATTCGAGGAAGGCGTCCTGCACCTGGAGTTCGACATCGACGCGACCGAGGAGTCCCTCGCCGTCGCGCGGTCCCGGGAGCAGGCCGCCGAGGCCCGCAGCGTGCACAACCTGCTGCACCCGACGTCTGTGGCCGTGATCGGCGCGTCCACCGAACCGAACAAGGTCGGGCACGTCGCCTTCGCGAACCTCCTGGTCGCCGCGTTCACCGGCACCGTCTACCCGGTCAACGCCGAGCACCGCTCGGTCCGCGGCGTCCGCGCGTACCCGTCCGTGCTGGACATCCCGGACCCGGTCGACCTGGCCGTCGTCGCGGTGCCCGCCGAGTCCGTCGAGTCCGTTTTGGACGCTTGCCTGGCCAAGGGCGTGAAGACGCTGCTGATCCTGTCCAGCGGGTTCGCCGAAGCCGGGCCGCACGGCCTGCACGCCGAGCTGCGGCTGGTCGGCGAGGCGCGGGCGCACGGCATGCGCGTGGTCGGCCCGAACGCGCTCGGCGTGCTCAACACCGCACCCGGCATCCGGCTGAACGCCACGCTCGCGCCGCGGTTGCCCGGCCGCGGGCGCACCGGCTTCTTCTGCCAGTCCGGCGCCCTGGGCACCGCCATCCTCGCCGACGCCGAAGCGCGCGGCCTCGGCCTGTCGACGTTCGTCTCGGCCGGCAACCGCGCCGACGTCTCCGGCAACGACCTGCTCCAGTACTGGGAAACCGACCCGGACACCGACCTCGTGCTGCTGTACCTCGAGTCCTTCGGCAACCCGCGCAAGTTCGCGCGGCTGGCCCGGCGGCTCGCCCGGACGAAGCCGATCGTCGCGGTCAAGTCCGGGCGGCACGCGGTCCGGCCGCAGCTCGCGGCGACGTCGACCGAGATCGACGAGGCCAGCGTCCAGACGCTGTTCGAGCAGGCCGGGGTCGTCCGGGTGGAGTCGCTGGCGCAGCTGTTCGACACCGCGCTCGTCTTCGCCCACCAGCCGCTGCCCGCCGGGCCGCGGGTCGCCATCGTCGGCAACTCCAGCGCGATCGGGCTCCTGGCCGCCGACACCGCGCGGATGCAGGGCCTGCGGCTCGCCACGGACCCGGTGGACGTCGGCCCGCAGGCGCCGCCGGAGGAGTTCGCCACGGCCGTCCGCGAGGCCCTCACCTCGCCGGAGACCGACGCGCTCGTCGTCGTGTTCGCGCCGCCGATCGCCATCCCCGGCACCGCGTACGCGCGCGCCCTGCGCGAAACCGTCGTCGAACTGGGGCAGCGGAAGCCGATCGTCTCGACGTTCCTCGCCGCCGAAGGCGTGCCGGATGAACTCGCCGTGCTGTCCCGCGACGGCGTGCCGACGCGGGGCTCGATCCCGTCGTACCCGAGCCCCGAACGCGCGGTGAACGCCCTCGCCCGGGTCGTGCGGTACGCGGCGTGGCGGCAACGCCCGCAGGGCACGTTGATCCGGCCCCAAGGCATCCACACCGAGCAGGCGCAGGGCATCGTGCGCGAGCTCCTCGAGGCCGACAGCGGCAAGACGACGCTGCTTTCGGACGCCGAAGTCGTGCGGCTGCTGGACTGCTACGGCATCGACGTCGTGCCGTTCCGCATCGTGTCCACTGTGGACGAAGCGGTGGCGGCGGCGGGCGAGCTCGGCTACCCGGTGACGCTCAAGGCGGTCGACGAACGGCTGCGCGGCCGGCCCGACCTGGCCGGTGTCCGGCTCGACCTGGCCTCCGAAGACTCGGTGCGCACCGCCTACGAGACGTTGCGCGAGGTCTCCGGCGACGACGAGGTGTACGTCCAGCGGATGGCGCCGAAGGGCCTGTCGTGCGTGATCGGGCTGCAGGACGACCCGTCGTTCGGCACGCTCGTCTCGTTCGGGCTGTCCGGCCTGGTCAGCACGCTGCTCGGCGACCGCGCCTACCGGGCCGTGCCGCTCACCGACGTCGACGCCGCGACGCTCCTGCGCGAGCCGCGCACGGCGCCGCTGCTCACCGGCTACCGCGGCGACGAGCCGGCCGACCTCGCCGCGCTGCAGGACATGGTGCTGCGCGTGGCCGCGCTGGCCGAGGACAACCCCGAGGTGCGGTCGCTGGTGCTGGACCCGATCCTGGCCTCGCCGGACGGCGCCTTCGTCGCCAACGCCCGCCTGGTGCTGGGCGCCCCGCCGTCCCGGCCCGACACCGGCCCGCGCCGGCTGCGCGCGATCAACCCCCAGGACTGACCATGACTGCGCTGTCCGAACTGCTGACCCGGCACGCCGGCGACCTGCCGGGCGCGGTGGCGCTCGTCGCCCGCGGCGACCAGGTCGAAGCCGCGGCCGTGGGCTCGGCCGACGCCGAGGGCACCGTGCCGATGGCCCGGGACTCGCTCTTCCGCATCGCGTCGCTGACCAAGCCGGTCACCGCCGCGGCGGTCCTGCTGCTCGTCGACGACGGCGAGCTGGCCCTGGACGACCCGATCGCGCGGTGGCTGCCGGAGCTGGCCTCGCCCGTGGTCGTCCGGACGCCGGACAGCCCCATCGACGACGTCGTCCCGGCCGTCCGCCCGGTCACCGTGGCCGACCTGCTCACCTTCCGCGGCGGGTACGGCCTCACCGGAGACATGACGCAACCCGCCGTCGAGCTGCTGCTCCAGGTCCTGGGCCACCCGGCCGCGTCGCCGCGGGCGCTGTCGCCGGACGAGTGGCTGGCGGCGCTCGCGCAGGTGCCGCTGCTGCACCAGCCGGGGCAGGCGTGGCTCTACGACACCGGCTCGGACCTGCAGGGCGTGCTGATCGCGCGGGTCGCCGGCCGTCCGCTGCCGGAGTTCCTGGCCGAGCGGCTGTTCGAGCCGCTCGGCATGGCCGACACCGGATTCACCGTGCCGACCCCGGCACTCGGCCGGTTCACCAGCGCCTACCGCCGCGGCGAGGAGGGACTGCGGCTGATCGACTCGCCGGAGGGCCGCTGGAGCGCGCCGCCGCCGTTCCCGTCCGGGGCCGTCGGGCTCGTCTCGACGGCCGACGACCTGGTGGCTTTCGCGAAGTTCCTCCGTGACGAGGGCACCGCGGGCGGCCACCGCCTGCTGAGGCCGGAGTCGGTCCACCGGATGACGACCGACCACCTGACCCCGGCCCAGCGGGACGCGGCCCGGCCGTTCCTGCACGGCCAGGGCTGGGGCTACGGCGGATCGGTGGACGTCGACGCGAAGCAGCCCTGGGAGATCCCGGGCCGCTACGGCTGGGTCGGCGGCGCGGGCACGGCCCTGCACCTGACCCCGGCGACGGGCACGGTCTCGGTGCTGCTCACCCAGGTCGAGCTGACCAGCCCCGAGCCCACCCCGCTGATGAAGGAGTTCTGGACCTACGCGGCGAGCTAGCCGCGGTCCGCGAGCCGCTCGCCCAGCGCCAGGAGCTGCTGGGTGGCCGCCCCGAGCTGGAACTCCAGGCGTTTCGCCGCCGCGAAGTACCGGTGGACCACGTGGTCGACGTCGATGCCGACGCCGCCGTGGACGTGCACCGCCGTGTGCGCCACCCGGTGGCCCGCCTCCGCCGCCCAGAACTTCGCCGTCGCCACCGCTTCCGCGGCGGCCGGGACGTCCGACGTCAGCTGCCAGGCCGCCTGCAGCGTCGTCAGGCGGACCGCTTCCACGTCCAGGTACGCGTCCGCCAGCCGCTGGCGGACTGCCTGGAAGCCGCCGATGACGTGTTCGAACTGCTTCCGTTCGGCCGCGTAGGCCGCGGTCAGTTCCAACGCGCGCTCGACGACGCCGAGCTGCTGTGCGCACACCCCGACCGTCCCGCGCAGGCGCAGCCACTCGCCGATGTCGCCGAGCGGCACCCCGGGCACGTCGGACAGCTCCAGAAGCGCGGCGTCCGCGTGGTCGGTCGTCCGCTGCGGCTGCACTGTCACGCCGGACGTGGCTGCGTCGACCAGGAAGACCTCGTCCGAGACGGCGACCAGGAACCCGTGCGCGAACGCGCCGAACGGCACCGCCGTCTGCGCGCCGGACACCCGGCCGTCCGACGCCGTGAAGCCGGACAGCGCCACCGCCAGGACGCGCTCGCCGCGCAGCACCGGCAGCACCCAGCGGTCCACCAGTTCGGGCGTGCCGAACCCGGCCAGCGCCGACGCCGCCATCGTGATCGACGACAGGTACGGGACCGCCGCCACCGCGCGGCCGATCTCGGTCAGCACCGCGCACTGCTCCGGCAGCCCGAACCCGCCGCCGCCCAGCGACGACGGCAGCGCCGCGTCCAGCACGCCGGCCTGGCCGAGCGCCGTCCACGAAACGGTGTCGAAGCCGCCGGTGCCGTGCGGGTCGTGGGTGGCCTTGTCGGCCAGCAGCCGCCGGGTCAGCGCCGCGAGGTCGGCCGACGCCTCGGAAGGGGTGAAGTCCATGGGTGCTCCTAGCGCGTGACGGGCAGGCCGAGGGCGGTCGCGGCGATCATGTCCCGCTGGATCTCGTTGGTGCCGCCGCCGAAGGTGAGGATCAGCGCCGACCGGTGCAGCCGCTCGATCCGCCCGGCCAATTGCGCCCCCGGCGAGCCTTCGCGGACGACGGCGGCCGCGCCGAGCACCTCCATCAGCAGCCGGTAGGCCTCGATCGCGAACTCCGTGCCGAACACCTTCGTCGCCGACGCCTCGGCCGGGCCGAGCTCGCTGGCCGCGGCCGCCCAGGCGATCCGCCAGTTCCGCAGCTTCAGGTACTCCGCGCCCGCGTGCACCCGCGCCAGGTGCAGCCGCACCCACTCCTGCTCGATGGCGCCGGTCTCCTTCGCCCACTCCAGGACGTCGGCCAGCGCCTTGCGGATCGGCGCCGACGACGTCAGCGCGACGCGCTCGTGGTTGAGCTGGTTGGTGATCAGCGGCCAGCCCGCGTTCTCCTCGGCGACGCGCGCCGACACGGGCACGCGCACGCCGTCGTAGTAGGTCGCGCTCGTCCCGGCGCCCGCGACCGTGTGGACCTTGGTCCACGAGAAGCCTTCCGCGGACGTCGGCACGATGAGCATCGACAGCCCGCGGTGCTTCTTCGCGGACGGATCGGTCCGGACCGCGAGCCAGACGTAGTCGGCGTACTCGATCAGGCTCGTCCACATCTTCTGGCCGGTGACGACGTACTCGTCGCCGTCGCGCTCGGCGCGCGTCCGCAGCGACGCCAGGTCGGTGCCGGCCTCCGGCTCGGAGTAGCCGATCGAGAAGTGCAGCTCGCCCGCGGCGATCTTCGGCAGGTAGAACGCCTTCTGTTCTTCGGTGCCGTAGCGCATGATCGTCGGGCCCACGGTGTTCACCGTCAGGAACGGCACCGGCACCCCGGCGACGGCCGCTTCGTCGGTGAAGATCAGCTGGTCGAGCATCGACCGGCCCTGCCCGCCGTACTCGGGCGGCCAGCCCAGCGCGAGCCAGCCGTCCTTGCCCAGCTGCCGCACGATCTCCTTGTACGCCACGCCATCGCCGTACTCGCCGCCGCCCGAGCGGAGGCCGGCCCGCCGTTCGGGCGTCATCAGCTCGGCGAAGTACTCCCGAAGCTCGGCCGCCAGGGCCTGCTGCTCCGGCGTGTAGTCGATCCGCACCTGTCACCTCGATCCGGCGTTACACTAGAACCTGTTCTAGTTGTACCAGGACTCGCGTGACGGAGGAAGCATGGAGATCGGGGTCGACCGTGAGCTGTGCGAGGCGAACGCGGTGTGCGTGGGGTTCGCGCCCGGGATTTTCGACCTGGATGACGACGAAGAGCTCGTCATCCGGCCCGGCGCGGTGCCGGACGATCAGATAGAACGCGTTTCCGGTGCGATCAAGGGTTGCCCGAAGAACGCCCTGTTCACCATCGGTTAGCGGTGTTCACCGAAGGGCTTGCCTCGAACGAGAACAGATTCTACTGTAGGCGCGAGATCCAGGACTCGGCGAGGAGGTCCCGCGGTGAGCTTGACCGGCAGGACGGCGATCGTCACGGGGGCCGCCGCGGGGCTGGGCCGGGCCGAAGCGCTCGCGCTCGCCGCGGGGGGTGCCACGGTCGTCGTCAACGACATCGGCGAGCCGGAGGACGTCGTCGCCGAGATCGAAGCGGCCGGCGGCCGGGCCGTCGCGGTGGCCGGCGACGTCGGCGAACGCGCCACGGCCGACGCGCTGGTGAGCGCCGCGCTCGACCTCGGCGGGCTCGACATCGTGGTGAACAACGCGGGCGTGCTGCGCGACAAGATGCTGTTCTCGATGTCCGACGACGACTGGGACACCGTGCTGCGCGTGCACCTGCGCGGGCACTTCCTGTTGTCCCGCAACGCCGCGAAGCACTGGCGCGACAAGTCCAAAGCGGACGGCGCGCCGGTGTACGGGCGGCTGGTCAACACCGCGTCCGAGGCGTTCCTCATCGGGTCGCCGGGCCAGCCGAACTACGCCGCCGCGAAGGCGGGCATCACCGCGCTCACCATGTCGGCCGCCCGGAGCCTGGCCAAGTACGGCGTCCGCGCCAACGCGATCTGCCCTCGCGCGCGGACGGCGATGACCGAGGGCGTGTTCGGTGCTCCTCCCGCCGAGGGCGCCGATCCGCTCTCGGTCGAGCACGTCGCCCCCTTCGTCGCCTACCTCGCCTCCCCGGCGGCCGAGCCCGTGAACGGGCAGGTGTTCGTCGTCCACGGCGGCACGGTCGCCCTGGTCGAGCCGCCGCGGATCGAGCAGCGCTGGAAGCTCGACGAGCTCGAGACGTCCCTGAGCAGTTTCTTCGCCGACCGCGACCCCGGCCGGATGTTCGCCGCCACCGAAATCCTGGGAGAGTCATGAGGCTGGACGGGAAGATCGCCCTGATCACCGGCGCGGCGCGCGGGCAGGGCGAGGCCGCCGCGCGCGCGTTCGTCGCCGAGGGCGCCAAGGTGGTGATCGCCGACATCCTCGACGACGAGGGCAAGCAGCTGGCCGCCGACCTCGGCGACCAGGCCGTCTACCAGCACCTCGACGTCGGCGACGAGGACGGCTGGACCGCCGCGGTCGAGCGCGCGACCACCGAGTTCGGCGCGCCGAACGTGCTGGTCAACAACGCCGGCATCCTGCACTTTTCGGAGCTCGGGCAGACGACGCTGGCCGATTACGAGCGCGTGATCCGGGTGAACCAGATCGGGGCGTTTCTCGGGATGCGTTCGGTCGTTGAACCGATGACCGCCGCCGGCGGTGGCTCGATCGTCAACGTGTCCTCTGTGGAGGGTCTGGCCGGGATGCCCTACCTCGTCGCCTACACCGCGAGCAAGTTCGCGATCCGCGGCATGACCAAGGTCGCGGCGATGGAACTCGGCAAGAAGCACATCCGCGTCAACTCGGTGCACCCCGGGGCGATCGACACCAAGATGGTGGAGACCGCGGCGGGCGGCCAGAAAGTCGACATGTCGTACGTCGGGAAGAAGGTCGCGCTGAAGCGGGTCGGGCAGCCCGAGGACGTCGCCAAGCTGGTGTTGTTCCTGGCCAGCGACGAGAGCGCGTACTGCACGGGTGCGGAGTTCGTGGCGGACGGCGGGGCGACGGCGACGCACGCCCTCAACTTCTGAAGGAGAACTGCCGAAGGGGAGAGTGAACACCGCTAACGAAAAGCGGTGACCGGGTGTGGAGAAGACTCGGAGGTCAATGACGACTTACTGGGAGGTGCGATGAGCGGCAACACCGGCACGCTCCCGGGAACCGCGGCGCTGACCCAGGTCGGCCGCCTCGCGACCCTCTCGTGGGAAGTGCTGCGCGCGATCTTCAAGCGCCCCTTCCAGACCCGCGAGTGGATCCAGCAGTGCTGGTTCTTCGCCAGTGTCACGATCCTCCCGACGGCCCTGGTCGCCATCCCGTTCGGCGCGGTGATCGCCCTGCAGCTCGGCTCGCTGACCGCGCAGATCGGCGCCCAGTCGTTCACCGGCGCGGCCAGTGCCCTGGCCATCGTGCAGCAGGCCAGCCCGCTGATCACGGCGTTGCTCGTCGCGGGCGCCGGCGGCAGCGCGGTCTGCGCGGACATCGGCGCGCGCAAGATCCGCGAAGAGATCGACGCCATGGAAGTCCTCGGCGTCAACCCGATCCAGCGCCTCATCGTGCCGCGGGTGCTCGCCGCGATGGTCGTTTCGGTGCTGTTGAACGGCTTGGTCAGCGTGGTCGGCGTGCTCGGCGGCTACTTCTTCAACGTCGTCCTGCAGGGCGGTACGCCCGGTGCGTACCTGGCCAGCTTCAACGCTCTCGCGCAGGTGCCGGACCTGTGGATCAGCGAGATCAAGGCGCTGCTGTACGGCTTCGTCGCCGGGGTCGTCGCCGCCTTCCGCGGGCTGAACCCGGCGGGCGGCCCGAAGGGCGTCGGTGACGCGGTCAACCAGGCCGTCGTGATCACGTTCCTGCTGCTGTTCCTGATCAACGTCGTGCTCACCGCGATCTACCTGCGGATCGTCCCGCCGAAGGCGATGTGATGACCGCGGAACCCCTGGACGCCGACCGGACGCTCGAGTACATCGCGCGCCCGGGCCAGAGCCTGGAAGGGCTCGGCAAGCAGCTGGCGTTCGCCGCGAAAGCGCTCGCCTGGTCGCCGCGCACGATCCGCCGCTACGGCCGGGAAACGCTGCG
Source organism: Amycolatopsis sp. NPDC004772 (assembly GCF_053601215.1). Taxonomy (NCBI): domain Bacteria; kingdom Bacillati; phylum Actinomycetota; class Actinomycetes; order Pseudonocardiales; family Pseudonocardiaceae; genus Amycolatopsis; species Amycolatopsis sp. NPDC004772. The sequence goes on along the minus strand of NZ_JBSGBK010000066.1, from coordinate 12,723 downwards.
GCTGCTCACCGAAGTCTGCTTCGGCACCGGCGGCCTCGCGGTCATCGGCGGCACGCTCGGCGTGATGATCGGGATGACGCTGTTCACCGGCCTGATCGTCGGCCTGCAGGGCTACTCCGCGCTCAACCAGCTCGGCACGGCCGCGCTCACCGGGTTCATCTCCGCCTACTTCAACACCCGCGAAGTCGCCCCGCTGTCCGCGGGACTCGCCTTGAGCGCGACCGTCGGCTGCGGCTTCACCGCCCAGCTCGGCGCGATGCGGATTTCCGAGGAGATCGACGCCCTGGAAGTCATGGGCGTGCCGAGCATGCCGTACCTGGTGACGACCCGGGTGCTCGCCGGCGTCGCCGCGGTGATCCCGCTGTACGCGGTCGGCCTGCTGTCGAGCTACCTCGCGTCCCGGCAGATCACCATCTGGCTCTACGGCCAGTCCGCGGGCACCTACGACCACTACTTCACGCTCTTCCTGCCGCCCGGCGACGTCCTGTGGTCGTTCGGGAAGGTGATCGTGTTCAGCGTGCTCGTGATCCTGTCCCACTGCTATTACGGCTTCCACGCCAGCGGTGGCCCGGCCGGCGTCGGGGTGGCGGTGGGCCGCGCGGTGCGGACGTCGATCGTGCTGATCTCGGTGCTGGACTTCTTCCTGTCCCTCGCCATCTGGGGCGCGAACACCACGGTGAGGATCTCGGGATGAGGCGCGAGCTCTGGCAGCGGCTCCGGTACCAGGTGCTGGGGCTGGTCTTCCTGCTCGTCGCCGCCCTGTTCATCGCGCTCACGCTCGCCGTCTACCACAAGGCGTTCACGCCGGTGACGCTCGTGAAGCTGGAGACCGACCGGGTCGGCAGCCAGCTGCGCACCGGCGGCGACGTCAAGGTCCGCGGCATGCTCGTCGGCGAGGTCCGGTCGGTGCTGGCGAAGGGCGACCACGCCGAGCTGGAGCTGGCCCTCGACCCGGACAAGACACACGTCATCCCGAAGAACGTCTCCGCGCGGCTGCTGCCGAAAACGCTCTTCGGCGAGCGGTACGTGGCCCTGCAGCTGCCCGAGACGTCGGACGGCCCGATCGAGGCCGGTGACGTCATCCCGCAGGACCGCAGCAGTGCGGCGATCGAGCTGCAGAAGGTCCTCGACGACGTGATGCCGCTGCTGCAGGCGGTCCAGCCCGAAAAGCTGTCGAGCACGCTCACCGCGGTGGCGACCGCGCTCGACGGCCGTGGCAAGCAGCTCGGCGACACCCTCGTCCAGCTGAGCGACTACCTCGGCAAGCTGAACCCGTCGCTGCCGGACGTCAAGGCCGACATCACCGGTCTCGCCAACGTCGCGAACACCTACGACCAGGCGGCGCCGGACATCCTGCAGGCGTTGTCGGACCTGACGACGACCAGCCGGACGATCGTCGACCAGCGCGCCCAGCTGAGCGACCTCTACGCCACCGTCACCGCCGCTTCGGTGGACCTCACGAGCTTCCTCCAGGTGAACAAGGACAACCTGATCCGGCTCACCACGGCCATCCAGCCGACGCTGGACGTCCTCGCGAAGTACGCGCCCGAGTACCCGTGCCTGATGCGCCAGCTCGCCGAGTCGGTGCCGCGGGCGGAACTGGCGTTCGGCAAAGGCACCGCGCACCCGGAGGTCAGCCGGGTCACCATCGAGTTCGCCGCCAGCCGCGGCAAGTACCTGCCCGGCGTCGACGAGCCGAAGTACGAGGACAAGCGCGGCCCGCGCTGCTACCCGAGCGTCCCGCACCCCGGCGTGTGGCCGCAGTACCCGCCCGACGGCCCGATCGAGGACGGCTCCAGCAAGCCCCCGCCGCCGAAGTACCCGCCCGAGACGTTGCCCGCCGGCGGGGGCGCCATCGGCGGCGACGGCACGATCGTCGGCTCGGCCTACGAAAACGACCTGATCGACCTGCTCGCCTCGCCCGCGCTCGGCACCGCGCCCGGTGCCGTGCCCGGGTGGGCCGGCCTGCTCGTCGGGCCGCTCTACCGCGGGGCGGAGGTGGAGCTCAAGTGAGGAGTTTCGTCCCGTCGCTGATCAAGCTGGGCGTCTTCGCGGTCGTCACCGTGCTGCTCACCGGGATCCTGGCGGCCACCATCGCGAACACGAACTTCGGCGAGACGTCCGGCTACCTGGCGAAGTTCACCGACGCGTCCGGCCTCAAGGAAGGCGACGACGTCCGCATCGCCGGCGTCAAGGTCGGCCAGGTCGACGCGATCGAGGTGGTCGAAGGAGACCGGAACCTGGCCCAGGTCCGGTTCGATGTCGAGCACACCTACCGGCTGCCGGAGACGGTGACCGCGACGATCAAGTACCGCAACCTCGTCGGCCAGCGCTACCTCGCGCTCGGCACCGACGTCCCGGGCGACAAGGCGTTGCCGGACGGCGGCACGATCCCGCCGGAGCGCACCAAACCCGCGTTGAACCTGACCGTGCTGTTCAACGGCTTCAAGCCGCTGTTCAAGGCGCTGAGCCCGAAGGACGTCAACCAGCTGTCGGCCGAGATCATCAGCGTCTTCCAGGGCGAGGGCGGCACGATCACCAGCCTGTTGCAGCACACCGCGTCCCTGACGACGGCGATCGCGCGCAAGGACCAGGTGATCGGCCAGGTCATCGCCAACCTCAACACCGTCCTCGGCACGGTCAACGCCCACGGTCCGCAGCTCGGCGACCTCATCGAGCAGACGCAGAAGCTGGTCAGCGGGCTGGCCGAGCAGCGCAAGCCGATCGGTGACGCGGTCAGCGCGCTCGGCGACCTGGCGGTGTCGACCACCGGGCTCCTGGCCGACGCGCGCCCGGCGCTCAAGGACGACGTGGCCCAGCTCGGGGTGCTGTCGCAGAACCTCGGCGACTCCGGTGTGCTGCTCAACCACCTCCTGGAGGTGCTGCCGGGCAACCTGCAGAAGTTCACCCGGACCCTGAGCTACGGCAGCTGGTTCAACTACTACCTGTGCGGGATCACCGGCACCATCGGCATTTCCTCGCTCGACATCACGCTGCCGATCATCCCGATCCCGGGTACGCAGCGCGCGGAGAGGTGTGGTCCGTGAAGCCGCTGAAGGAACGCAACCAGGCCGCGGTCGGCGCGGTCGCGCTCGTGCTGATCGTGCTCGTCACGGCCACGACGTACTTCTCCGACCAGCTCCCGTTCTTCGGCAACGGCACGACGTATTCGGCGTACTTCGGCGAGTCCGCCGGGCTGGCGCCGGACAACGAGGTCGAGGTCGCCGGCGTCAAGGTCGGCACGGTGTCATCGGTGAAGCTGGCGGGCAAACAGGTCCTGGTGAAGTTCCGGGTCAAGGACGTCCGGGTCGGGGACGCGACGACGGCGTCGATCGAGATCAAGACGCTGCTGGGGGAGAAGTACCTGGCGCTCGACCCGAAGGGCGACGGTGCGCAGGAGCCGAACGCGACCATCCCGCAGGCGCGCACCAGGACGCCGTTCCAGCTGCAGGACGCCTTCGAGCAGCTGTCGACGACGGTCGGCGACATCGACACGAAACAGCTGGCGGACAGCTTCAACGCGCTTTCCGACAGTCTCAAGGACAGCCCGCAGTACCTGAAGGACACGCTGACCGGCCTGTCGTCCTTGGCCAAGACGGTGTCCTCCCGCGACGCCGACCTGCACACGCTGCTCGCCAACACGAGCCAGGTGTCGAAGACCCTGTCCGACCGCAACGCCCAGCTCCAGCGCGTGATCAGCGACGGCAACCTGCTGCTCACCGAGCTGCAGAACCGCAAGCAGGCCATCAACGCCCTGCTCACCGGCACCCAGCAGCTTTCGCAGCAGCTGACCGGGCTCGTCCAGGACAACCGCGCGCAGCTCAAGCCGACGCTGGAGAAGCTCGGGAAGGTGACCGACATCCTGCAGCGCAACCAGGGCAACCTCGACAAGAGCCTGCAGCTGATGGCGCCGTTCGCCCGGGTCGGCGCGAACGCCACCGGCAACGGCCGCTGGTTCGAGGGCTACCTGTGCGGGCTGCTGCCGCCGACGATCACCGTGGGCGGGCTGCACATCAACCCCGAAGGCTGCACCCCGCCGATCGCGGCGCCGAACCAGGGGGTGGGCCGCCGATGACCATCCACACCGCCCGCGGCCGCAGCCTGGTGACCTGGCTGGCGTTCGCCTGCATCCTCGCGCTGATCGTCACCGCCGGGCTCTACCTGGTGTTCCGGGCGTCGAACGGCACCAAGCTGTCCGCGTACTTCGGCAAGACCGTCGGGCTGTACGCGGGTTCGTCGGTGCGGGTGCTCGGCGTGCCGGTCGGCGAGGTCACCGACGTGACGCCGGAGGGGGACGCGGTCCGCGTGGACATGCGCGTCGACGACGTGTCGCTGCCCGCCGACGTCGGCGCGGTCGTCGTGGCGCCGAGCCTGGTCAGCGACCGGTACGTCCAGCTGACCCCGGCCTACGACAGCGGTCCCGTGCTCGCATCGGGGACGGTACTCGCGAAGGACCGTACGGCCACGCCGGTGGAACTGGACGACCTGTATTCGAGCCTGGACAAACTGTCGACGGCGCTGGGCCCGAACGGCGCCAACAAGGACGGAGCGCTGTCCGGCGTCCTGGACACCGCGGCGAACACGTTGAAGGGCAACGGCGCTTCGCTGAATTCGACCGTCGGGCAGCTGGCCGAGCTCGCGAAGACCCTCGACGGCTCGAAGGACGACCTGTTCTCGACCGTGCAGAACCTCGACTCCTTCACCGGTGCGCTGGCCCAGAGCGACCAGCAGCTCAACGAGTTCTATGGCCGCGTCGCCGACGTCAGCCGGTTCCTCGCCGCCGACTCGTCCGAAGTCGGCGCCGCGTTGCAGTCCCTCGGGGGCGCGCTCGGCGACGTCCAGCAGTTCGTCAGCGACAACAAGACGGCCTTGGAGTCCAATGTGGACAAGCTGGCGTCGCTGTCGAAGGTCCTGGTCGACCAGCGTGCCGCGCTCGCCGAGGTGCTCGACATCGCGCCGACCGGCGCCACCAACTTCATCAACTCCTACGACGCGGCGTCGGGCACCATCGCCGTCCGCGACAACCTGAACGAGCTGACCAACCCGCCGATCCTCACCGCGTGCCGCCTGATCAGCTCGTTCACGCCCAAGGAAGTCCCCGACACCCTCGGCACCATCTGCAAGCAGCTGGCCCCGGTCCTCGACGGCGCATTGAAGCTGCCGACCATCCCGCAGGTGCTGAATTCGCTGCAGAACGGGACGCTGCCGCCGTTGCCGCTCCCGCTCGTCGACGTCATGGAGCAGCTTTCGGGCGGTGCCAAGTGAAGCGGCTCGCGGGGGTGCTCGCCGGGGTGCTCGTGCTGGCGGCCTGCAGCGACGGCGGGTTCAACGGTCTCTACGGCACGCCGCTGCCGGGCGGCGCGGACGTCGGCGACCACCCGTACCACGTCACCGCGCTGTTCACCGACGTGCTCGACCTGGTGCCGCAGTCGAGCGTCAAGGTCAACGACGTCGCGGTGGGGCGGGTCGACAAGATCACCCTGACGCCGGACACGCGCTCGGCGCTGGTGGCGATGACCGTCAACGGCGACATCACGCTGCCCGCCAACGCGCGTGCCGAGCTGAAGCAGTCTTCGCTGCTGGGGGAGAAGTTCGTCGAGCTGAGCGTGCCCACGGCGGAACCCGCGTCGGGGAAGCTCGCCGACGGCGGGCAGATCCCGCTCGGGCGGACCAACCGCAACCCCGAGGTCGAGGAGGTGCTCGGCGCGCTTTCGCTGCTGCTCAACGGCGGCGGCGTCGAGCAGATCCAGAAGATCAGCCACGAGCTGAACGACGCGCTGTCCGGGAACGAGCCGGAGATCCGCGCGCTGCTGTCCCGGGTGGACGAACTGGCCACTCAGCTCGACGGGCACAAGACGGAAATCCTGCGGGCGATCGACGGTCTCGCGAAGCTCTCGAAGACGTTGACCGGCCAGACGCAGAACCTGACCAATGCGCTGGACAACCTCGCGCCGGGCCTGAAGGTGGTCACGGACCAGCGCGACCAGCTCGTGGGCATGCTGAACGCGCTCGACACGCTGTCCGGCGTCGCGGTGGACACCGTGACGAAGAGCCGCGACCAGCTCGTCGCGAACCTCAAGGCCCTGCAGCCGACGTTGACGAAGCTCGGCGAGGCCGGCGCCAACCTGCCGAACGCGTTGCAGATCCTGCTGACGTATCCGTTCCCGGACTACGCGGGCAACGTGATCAAGGGCGACTACGCGAACGTCGAGGCGAACGTGAACCTCGACCTGGACGTGCTGATCTCGAACTTCACGAACTCGTCGCAGCCGCCGATCGCCCTGCCGTCCGGCCGGCCGTCCGCGGTTGCGCCCCCGCTGCCGCTGCCCGACCTGGGCACGGTCCCACCGGCGGCCGGTCCCGGCCTGCTGGGCGGCCTGCTCGGGCTGATCGGGGGCGGCCGGTGACCCGCAAGATCCGGATCCAGCTCTTCGCGTTCGTCGTCATCGCGGTGGTCTCGGTCGTCTACGCCGGCGGCCGGTACGCGGGGCTGGACCGGCTGTTCGGCAACCGCGGCTACGTCGTCACGGCGCAGCTGACCGACTCCGGCGGCATCTTCGTCAACTCCGAGGTCGCCTACCGCGGGGTCACGGTCGGGCGGGTGACGTCGATGACGCTGACCGAGCACGGCGTCGACGTCGCCCTGGACATCGACGCGGGCGCCCCGGACATCCCGGCCGACGCGCACGCGCAGGTGGCGAACCGCTCGGCGGTGGGGGAGCAGTTCGTGGACCTGCTGCCGCAACACAACGGCGGCCCGTTCCTGACGGACGGCTCGGTGATCACGGCGGACAAGACCTCGCTGCCGCCGTCGCCGGACACGGTGCTGACCCACCTCGACGACCTGGTCGCGAGCGTGCACCCGGAGTCGCTGCGGACGGTCGTCGACGAGACGTACAACGCGTTCGCGGGGGCGGGGCCGGAACTGCAGCAGCTCCTGGACAGCACGGGCTCGCTGACGGCGGTGGCCGCGCAGTACGTGCCGCAGACGCAGGGGCTGCTGGCGAACTCGCGGATCGTGCTGGGCACCCAGGAACGCCAGGCGGCGAACATCACCGACTTCGCTTCGGGGCTGCGCACGATCGCCGGTCAGCTGAAGAAGTCGGATCCGGACCTGCGGCGGGTGATCGCGCAGGCGCCGCAGCTGGGCCGGCAGATCAGCGACGTGCTGGCCGCGTCGGGGACGGACCTGGGCGTCCTGTTCGCCAACCTGCTGACCACGGCGCAGATCACGACGTCCCGGACGGACTCGATCGAGGAGCTGCTGGTCGCTTATCCGATCATCTCGGCGTTCTCGCCGTCGACGTCCCCGGACGGCACCGGTCACCTGGGTGTGGTGTTCAACTTCTTCGACCCGGCCTCGTGCACGAAGGGGTACGAAGGGACGAAGCAGCGTCCGGCGAACGATGAGTCGGAGGCGCCAGTCAACATGAACGCGTACTGCGCCGAGCCGCCCGGGAGCCCGACCGGGGTGCGGGGCGCGCAGAACGCGCCGTACGCGGGGAAGCCGCCCGCGATCCCGGCGGCACCTTCGCAGACCGCTTCTGCCACGCCTGCGCCGTTGCCGGGAATGCTGAGCCTGCTGACCGGGCCGTCCGCGGGCGGCCTCGGCCGGTTGCTGGGCGCGCCGTGACCCAGCGGCTCCTGGTGGTTCTGGCGGCGTTGTCGATCCTGGCGGCGGCGTTCGCGGGCTGGTCCTGGTGGCGCGCGGCTGCGGACGATTCCTCGGCACGCGGCCGTTCGCGCGACGACGTGCTCGCGGCGGCCGGCCCGGCGCTGGTCACGTTGAACACGATCGACTACCGCACGGCGGCGGCGGACGTGGACCGCTGGATAGCGGCGACGACGGGCCAGTACGGAAAGGACCTGACGGGCGACCGCCAGCTGCAGATCGACCGGGCGGTCACGGCCCGCACGGTTTCCTCGGCATCGCTGGTCCAGGCGGCGGTGACGGAGATCGATCCCGCTCGTGGTTCCGCGCGTCTTCTGGCGGTTTTGGACGTGCGCGTGTCGACGGGTGGTGGCGCGGTTTCGCCGCGTCTCAACCGCCTGACGGTGGACGTGTCCCGCTCCCCGTCCGGCTGGAAGATCGCGGCAGTCCAGGCGGCGGGCTCATGACGCGCGTCCTGGTCCTGGTGGTGGCACTGGCATTGGGCTGCACGGCGTGGTTCGGCATCGAAGCGGCTTCGCTGTCCCCGGGGGACAACCAGGCGTTGGTGGACGTGCAGGCCACTTCGGACGTTTCGTCTCAGGTGAGCGACGCGGTGAAGGCGGTGTTCTCGTACGACTACGCGAACCTGCCCCGCACCGAGCGCGCGGCCGCGGAGGTTTTGACGGGGGATGCGGTCCGGCAGTACTCGACGCAGTTCGCCTCGGCACGAACGCGAGCCACGGCGGAGAAGCTGACCCGGACCACGACGGTGCGGGCAGTGGGGGTGCGATCGTTGCGAGGGGATTCCGCGGATCTGCTGCTGTTCCTGGACCAGCAGACGGTGGCCCAGGGCGGGGGAGCACCGACGTCGTCGGTGGCCCAGCTCGCGGTGACGGCGAAACGCGTGGACGGGCGTTGGAAGCTGGCGACCCTGACGGCGCTCTAACCGTCCCAAACGGCCGCGCCCTGGCGCAAAACCTCCACCTCGGACCGCTCCTCGACCGGCCACAGCTCCACCACGTACCGGTAGTGCTCCCCGAACTCGTGCTCGTTCCACGTCACCGCGGGCGGACCCGCAGGCACGTACGACACCCGCGCCCGGTACAACCCGGGCAGCACCGAAAAGAACTTCTCCTGCGACGGGTAGTCCGAAGGCCCGGAAATCACCAGCCGGCCGCTCGGAACCGGAAGGTCCGCTTCCACCACGTGCTCGGCGTCCGGCAGGAGAGCGGGCGGCGAGGGCGCCAGCGTCACCGATGACTCGACCACGTCCGACCGCGCCGTCGCGATGGCGAGGCCGGCCGGCTCGGCCCCGATCCGGTGAAGCTCCACCGCGCAAGCAGTCCAGCCGCTGCCCGTCAACCGGGCGGAAGAATCCCGGATCGTGAACTGCCGCTGGTCGGCATGGACGACGAGATGCACACCAACCACCCTAGCCAGGACCCGCCCCGAAATGGTATCGACGGCGGGTTTAGCGTTGAGGCCATGACCACTGCTTCCGTCGACGTCGACACGGCCCGCAGCGACTACGCGGCCCTGGTCGGCCGAGGCCTCTCCCTGGACATCACCCGCGGCAAGCCGTCCCCGCAGCAGCTCGACCTCTCGAACGCGCTGCTCTCCCTCCCGGGCGACGGCACCTTCAAGGCCGAGGACGGCACCGACGTCCGCAACTACGGTGGCCTCAACGGCCTGCCCGAGCTGCGCCGCATCTTCGCCGCCGCGCTGCAGGTGCCCGCCGGGCAGCTGCTCGCCGCCGGCAACTCGAGCCTCGAGCTGATGCACGACGCCGTCGTCCAGGCGCTGCTGAGCAAGCTGCCCGGCGCCGAGCGCCGCTGGGCCGACGAGCCGCAGGTGAAGTTCCTCGCCCCCGTCCCGGGTTACGACCGCCACTTCGCGCTCACCGAGCGCTTCGGCATCGAGCTCGTCCCGGTCGACATGACCGACGAGGGCCCCGACATGGACGCCGTCGAGACGCTGGTCGCCGAGGACCCCACCGTCAAGGGCATCTGGTGCGTCCCCAAGTACAGCAACCCCACCGGGGTCACGTTCAGTGACGACGTCGTCAAGCGGCTCGCCACCATGCGCACCGCGGCGCCGGACTTCCGGATCTTCTGGGACAACGCCTACGCCGTGCACCACCTCACCGACGACGAGCCGGAGCTGGCCGACCTCCTGGCCCTGGCCACCGAGGCCGGCAACGCCGACCGCGTCTTCGTCTTCGGCTCCACCTCGAAGATCACCCTCGCCGGCGCCGGCGTCGGCTTCTTCGGCGCGTCCGAGGCCAACCTCGCCTGGTGGACCGGCAACACCGGCAAGCGCACCATCGGCCCGGACAAGGTCAACCAGCTGCGCCACGCGCACTTCCTCAAGGACGAGGACGGCGTCCGCGCCCACATGCGCAAGCACGCCGAGATCATCGGCCCGAAGTTCGCGGCCGTCGACCGCATCCTCACCGAGGAGCTGGCCGACCTGGCGTCCTGGACCAAGCCGACCGGCGGGTACTTCATCACGCTGACCGTCCCGCAGGGCACCGCGAAGGAGGTCGTGCGGCTGGCGAAGGAAGCCGGGGTCGCGCTGACCCCCGCCGGGGCGACCCACCCGCACGGGAACGACCCGGCCGACGCCGTCATCCGGATCGCGCCGACCTTCCCGAAGCTCGAAGAGGTCGAAGAGGCCGTCCGCGCGCTCGCCGTGTGCGTCCGGCTCGCCGTCGCGCAGCGCGGCTGACCTGGGCAAACGCAAGTCGATCAAAATTTTTCCCGTTTTGACCGAGCCGGGGGACGCCCAGGTACGTATGACCGGTGGGTGAGGTGGACGAACTCGTCACGAGAGGACGTCCCCCGGTGTTCGGAAAACGCTACACAGAGCAGCTGATCGAGCGCAGCGCGGAGAACGCGACCGACCGCCGCCGCTTCCTCAAGGCTGCGGGAGCGGCGGGGCTCGGCGTCGCGGGTGCCGGTGCGCTCGGCACGGCGCTGTCGCTGGGCCTCGGCTCGGCCGGTGCCACTTCGCAGTACGGCGCGCAGGGAGGTGACGCGGGGAAGGAGGCGGCGAGTGACGCCGCGGTGCTGAACTTCGCGCTGAACCTCGAGTACCTCGAGGCGAACCTGTACTCCTTCGCCGCCTACGGCTACGGGCTGAACGAGAAGTACGTCAACGGCGTCGGCAACCTGGGCAAGGTCTCCGGCGGGCACGGCGTCAAGTTCAAGAGCGAGCACACCAAGCAGATCGTCCAGGAGATCGCCGGCGACGAGGTCGCCCACGTGAACTTCCTGCGCAAGGCGCTGGACAAGGCCGCCGTCGCGCAGCCGGAGATCGACTTCCAGAACAGCTTCACCGCGGCCATGCAGGCGGCCGGGGTGATCCAGAAGGGTCAGACGTTCGACCCGTTCGGCAGCGAGAACAACTTCCTGCTCGCGGCCTACCTGTTCGAGGACGTCGGGGTGTCGGCCTACAAAGGCGCGGCGCCGCTGGTGAACAACAAGACGTTCCTCGACGCGGCGGCGGGCATCCTCGCGGTCGAGGCCTACCACGCCGGGATCATCCGGTCCGCCCTGTTCGAGCGCGGCCTCGGCGACGTCACGAACAAGATGTCCGACGCCCGCGACAGCCTCGACGGCAAGGCCGACGACGACGAAGGCGTCATCAAGAACGGCAAGGCGAACCTCGTCCCGGCCGACGCCAACGGCATCGCGTTCGGGCGCTCCGCCGAGCGCGTGCTCAACATCGCGTACCTCAACCCGGACAAGGTGTCCTCGGGTGGCTTCTACCCGCGCGGCCTGAACGGCGACATCGCCACCAGCGGTGCGAAGGAGAAGTAGGCACCGCGTGCCGCCGTCACGGTAACGTCGACGACGGCGGCACGCGGAGTCGACGGGGGGACGCGAAGTGCGGGTATTGGTCGCGGGTGGCGGGATCTCGGGCACGGTCACGGCGATGGCGCTGAAGCTCGCCGGGCACGAGCCGATCGTGTACGAGGCCTACCCGGCCGGTGGGGACGACATCGGCGCGTTCCTCACGATCATGCACAACGGCATGGACGCCCTGCGCGCGATCGGCGCCGACCGGCCGGTGATCGACGCCTCCTTCGCGGCGTACGGCGTCGAGCTCGTCGCCCCGAACGGGGAGACCGTGGGGCGGCGCGAGTTCGACACCGAAGGCCTCGACGGGCCGCGCACCCTGACCCGCGCCACGCTCTACCGCGTCCTGCAGGACGAGGCCACGCGCCGCGGGGTCCCGCTGGAGCGCGGCCGCCGCCTGGTGAGTGCCCGGTCCGGCCCGGGCGGAATCACGGCGGAGTTCGCCGACGGCACCACCGCGACCGGCGACGTCCTCGTCGGCGCGGACGGCCTCCGCTCGGTCGTCCGGCGGCTGATCGACCCGGCCGCCGACGAGCCCCGCTACACCGGGCTGACCGTCGTCTACGGCTACACCCGCGCGGGCGGGCTGCCCGCCGTGCCGGGGATCTACCGGATGGTCCGCGGCAGCCGGGCCGCCTTCGGGTTCACCACGGACGCCGGCGGCGCCACCTTCTGGTTCGCCCGCATCCCGGACGCCGAGCGGCCCCGCGAGGAAATCGCGGCGGTCACCCCGGCGGGCTGGCGCGAGTTCGCCCACGCGGCCTTCGCCGGCGACCCGTTGCCGTGTGCGGACATCATCGCGGCCACCGGGGACGAGGTCTTCGGCGGACACTCGTACGACGTCCCGGAGACCCGCGTCTGGTCGACGCCCGAGATGGTCCTGACGGGCGACGCCGCCCACGCCGCGTCCCCGGCCGCGGGCCAGGGCGCGTCGATGGCCCTGGAGGACAGCGTCGTGCTGGCGCAGTGCCTGCGCGACCTGCCGGACCCGGCCGCGGCTTTCGCCGCGTACGAGGGGTTGCGGCGAGAGCGCGTCGAGAAGCTGGTGAAGGCGAGCGCGGGCGGCGACGTCGGCGAGGAGCGCGGCTGGCTGTACTCGCACCACATCGACTGGGACGCGAAGATCACCGCCTAGCCCCCGCCCCAAACGCCCCAATGTGGCGTTGGTTGCGTCCAACGCACCCAATGTGGCGTTCGGTGCGTCCAACGCAC
>NZ_JBSGBK010000065.1:0-52552 GCF_053601215.1 Amycolatopsis sp. NPDC004772 | reverse complement strand
GGCGGGTTAGAACCCGCCTTACCACTCACGACGGTGGGGGCGTCCACAATGGCGAGTTGGCGATTTGTCGACCCGCGACCGGGCAAAATGCTCCGAATGGGCCCGGCGACACGGGTACCGGCGATCATCCCTCCGGCGTAAGGAGGCGATACCCTGGCCGACGTGGGTATTCCGGCGTGGATCTGGTTCGTCATCGCGGCCGTCGCCCTGGTGGCGGGGCTGGGGCTGCTCGCGGCCGACCGGGCGAAGGAGGGCTCGCGCAACCGCGAGCGAATGCGCTGGGCACAGTTGCGCGGCTGGCAGTTCGTCGAGGAGGACGAGCGCCTGCCGCAGCAGTGGTCGAACGGCGCGATCGGCTACTTCGGCGCGGACGCGGCCGTGAACGTCGTCGCGGGCTCCACCTTCACTTCCGACGGCCGCCGCCCGGTGTTCATCTTCGACATCGAGACCGAGGGCCAGATCCCCGCGGTCGTCGTCGCGGTGCGCTGCAACAAGAAGCACCGCATCCCGATCGAGATGTGGCTGTCCAGCGTCCCGTTCCAGCGCGCGGACATGCCCGAGATGCTCGGCCCGATCGGTGCCCGCTACGCCTTCGCGGACGACGCGGACGGCGCCCGCGTGGTGATCACGCAGGAGTTGGTGGACGCGGCCGACCAGCTGGGCGGCGACGTCGGCGTGGCCTGGCTGGAGAACGAGTGGGTGCTGGCCAGCGTGGTCCCGACGGCCGGGCCGTCGCGGCTGGAACGCCTGCTGCGCGACCTCGGCGAGATCGCGGACATCGTCGACCCGTTCGACGAGGACTACGACGCGGGCCGCCACCAGGCGAGCGCCCCGGTCCCGTCCGAGGCCACGGCCCAGGCCCCGGCGACGGCCCAGGCCCCGGCTCCGGGCACCCCGGCGGCGGGGACGCCGGCCCAGCAGCCGCCGGCGGACGTCGAACCGAAGCCGAGCGAGAGCTAGAAGCCGAGCACCGGCCGGTCGAGCGCGCTGAGCGTCACCGACCGGTCCAGGGTGCCGCGCACCGACGTCGTGCCGCCTTCGGCGTGGACCACGTGGTCCACGCCGAGGTCGCCGCGGATCGACCCCGCCGGGCCGGCCGGGCCGAGGGACTGGCTCGTCTTCACCAGGCCCCACGCCGGGCCCAGCTGGCCACCCGCTTCGTGGCTCTGGCCCACGTCCAGGACGCCGGTGATCTGGCCGGTGGCGTGCTGCTCGGACGTCGCGCCGACCGCTCCGAAGCGGCCCACGTCGACGGCTTGGCCCGATGACCTGCGGGCCGACAGCGCTCCCTGGAGGTCGCCCGCGAAGGTGCCGTACAGGCCCGTGTCCAGCTGTTCGGCGTTCTGGCTCAGGACGTCTACGCCGTCGGCGGGCCAGATGCCGTGGCTCGTGCCTTCGCCGAGGCCGATCCGGTGCTCGGCGCCGCCGCCGAGGGGCGCCAGCGCCAGGTTCCGGGACGCGCCTTGGCCGAGCCGCTGGTTGTTCGCCGTGACCGCGCGGACGTCGCCCAGGCGCAGGGTGTGCCGGCCGGCGCGGGCGAGCGACTCGGCCTCCTGCGACGCGGCCGTCGTGTCCGTCTGCCGTTCTTCGCGGCGGGTGATCGCGGACTCGGTGAGGTCGTTGGTGAGCACCGCACCGGCGATCTCCTTCGCGAGGAAGTCGTGGCGGGTCGCGGTCAGGGTTTCGCGGACCACCGACGTGCCGTCCTCGCCCGAGGTCGCGACGTCGCGGCGGAACGTGCTGTCGTCGCGGTGGTCGATCGGCAGGGTCACCTCGGCCGGGCTCGCCAGCGCCGCGGCGGGGGCGGCGAAGAGCAGCGCGACGGGCGCCGCGCCCGCGGCGACTTTGGGCAGATAGCCGCTTTTGCGCCTGCTGTGCTTACCCATGCGGCGGACGATACTTCCCCGCCGAATCGAACGCACGTCCACCCGTGACCAGCGAGTATGTTCACCCACATGACCACCACTGTTTTCTTTATCGGGGGTCCGGGTGGCGGAGCCCCCGGCCCGGGGCGAAGCCCCGGATGAACACCGCTCTCATAACCGGAGCGACCGCGGGCATCGGGGCTCAGTTCGCGCGCACGCTCGCCGCCCAGAAATACGACCTGGTGCTCGTCGCCCGCGATGCCGCGCGGCTGGAGGCGTACGCCGCTGAGCTGCGGGAAACGCACGGCGTGGCCGTCGAGGTGCTGCCCGCCGATCTGTCCGAAGTGGACGGCCGGACGGCGGTCGAGGAGCGGCTCGCCGCCGGGCCGGTCGACCTCCTGGTGAACAACGCCGGCTTCGGGCTGAACGGCGACTTCTGGACCATCCCGCCGGACGCGCTGCAGCGCCAGCTCGACGTGAACGTCACCGCGGTCCTGCGGCTCACCCGGGCCGTGCTGCCCGGCATGATCGAACGCGGCCACGGCGAAATCATCCAGGTCAGCAGCGTGGCAGGCTTCTTCAGCGGCCGCGGTTCGACGTACACGGCCAGCAAGAACTGGGTCACGTCGTTCAGCGAAGGCATCGCCGCGTCGCTGCCCGAGGGCATCCGGATGATGGCGCTGTGCCCCGGCTTCACGGCCACCGAGTTCCACGAACGGGCCGGGATCGGGAAAGCCGGCCCGAAAATCGCCTGGCTGGGTGTCGAACAGGTGGTCGGCGAGGCGCTCAAGGACCTGCGCCGCGGCAAGGTGATCTCCGTGCCGAGCCTGCAGTACAAGGCCGTCGTCGCGATCGGCGGCCTGCTGCCGCGCGCGGTGCTGCGCCGGATCAGCGGGGGCCGCGGCCGCACCTGAGTAGGGCTGTCCCTACCCGCAAGACGCACGCGCGCACCAGGGTGGTCCGGGGGTGCGCTCAATAGCGTTTTCCCCATGACAACTGGGTGGCACGAGGCAGCCGACGCGGTCCGGCTCGAGGCCGTGCGCAAGGAGTACGGCGACGGTGTGGTCGCGCTGGACGGGGTCTCGATCTCCTTCCCGCGCGGCGGGTTCACCGCGGTGATGGGCCCGTCCGGCTCGGGCAAGAGCACCTTCCTGCACTGCGCGGCCGGCCTCGACCGGCCGACGTCCGGCCGGGTCGTGCTCGACGGCCAGGACCTCGACGGGAAGAACGAGACCTACCTGACGAAGCTGCGGCGCGACCGCGTCGGCTTCGTCTTCCAGGCGTTCAACCTGCTCCCGGCGCTGACGGTCGAGCAGAACGTCGTGCTGCCGCTGCAACTGGCCGGCAAGCGTCCGGACAAGCGGCTGGTGGCGCGGATCCTCGCGCACGTCGGGCTCGACGGGCGCCGCAAGCACCTACCCGGGCAGCTCTCCGGCGGCCAGCAGCAGCGCGTCGCGATCGCGCGGGCCCTGGTCACCAACCCCGCCGTGCTGTTCGCCGACGAGCCGACCGGCGCGCTCGACACCCGCACCGCCGCCGAGGTGCTCGGCCTGCTGCGCGACTCCGTCCGGTCGTCGGGCCAGACGGTGATCATGGTGACGCACGACCCGGTCGCCGCGTCCTACGCCGACCAGGTCGTGTTCCTGGCCGACGGCCGGATCGCCGGGCGGCTGGCCCGGCCGACCGCGGAAGCCGTCGCCGAGCGGATGACCCACCTCGGGGCCTGGGGCCGGGTGGCGGCCTGATGTTCAAGCTCGCACTGCGGACCCTCCGCCTGCGCAAGGGCGGCTTCCTGGCGACGTTCGTCGCCGTGTTCTTCGGCGCGCTGGTCGTCTCGGCGTGCGGTGGCCTGATGGAGACCGGCATCCGGTCCGAGACGCCGGTGCAGCGGCTGGCCGCGGCGCCGATCGTGGTCGGCGGGCAGCAGACGATCGAGCTGCCCGAGGACGACCCGGCGACCCTCGAACCCGACGACAAGCACAAGTTCGAGAACGCGACCCTGCCCGAGCGCGTCCGGCTCGACGCGGCGCTGGCCGGCCGCCTGCGCGCGGTTCCCGGCGTCACCGGCGTCGTCGGCGAGATCAGCTTCCCGGCGCAGATCGGCGCCGCGAGCGCTCTCGGGCACGCGTGGGATTCCGCCGTGCTGACGCCGTACACGCTGACGGGCGCCGCCCCGAAGCCGGGCGAGGTCGTCGTCGATGCCGGGCTCGGGCTCGCCGTCGGGGACACGCTGCCGATCGCCGCGCACGGCAGGGTCAGCCCGTTCCGGATCTCCGGGATCGCGCAAGCCCCGCAGCCCATGCGGGACGCGGCCGTGTTCTTCGCGGCTCCGGACGCCGAACGGCTGTCCGGGCACCCGGGCCGGTTCGACACCATCGGCGTCTTCGGCGGCGACGTCGCTGCCGTGACCGCGGCCGTCGGGGACGCCGGGGTGGTGGCGACCGGCGTCGACCGCGGTGCCTTCGAGTTCCCCGAGACGGGCAAGAGCGGGGAGAACCTGATCGTGCTGGCCGCCGTCTCGGGCGGGCTCTCGGCGATGGTCATGGTGTTCGTCGTGGCGGGCACGCTGACGCTGTCGACGCAGCAGCGGCAGCGGGAACTCGCGCTGCTGCGCGCGGTCGGCACCACTCCGCGCCAGCTGCGGCGGATGGTGCTCGGCGAGGCGCTGGTCGTCGCGCTGCTCGCCGTCGGCGGCGCGGTGGCGCTCGGCCCGGTGCTCGGGGAGTGGCTGTTCGGTCAGCTCGCCGACCACCACGTCGTCCCCGACGTGCTGCGGTTCGAGCAGGGCTGGGTGCCGGCGGTGGTCGCCGCGGGCGCGTCGCTGCTGGCCGTCGTGGGTGCGGCCTTCGTGGCGGGACGCCGTGCTTCGCGGATCCGCCCGACCGAGGCGCTCGCCGAAGCCGCCGTCGAACGCCGCTGGCTGACGCCGATCCGGCTGATCACCGCCATCCTGTGCTTCGGCGGCGGGACGGCACTCGGCATCGTCACGGTCGCGGTGATGACCGGCCCGGTCGCGGCCAGCACGGCCGGCCCGGCGGTGATGCTGTGGGCGTTCGGGCTCGCGGCGATCAGCCCCGGCGTGACGAAGCTGATGGCGACGCTGCTGCGCTGGCCGGTGGAGGCGCTGACCGGCGTCAACGGCCGGGTCGCACTGCGCAACACCCGGGTCGGCGCGGTGCGGGCGGCTGGCGCGGTCACCCCGATCATGCTCGCGGTCGGCATCGCGACCGCCAACATCTACCTGCAGACCACCCAGGAAGCCGTTTCGAACCAGGCCTACACCGAGGATCTGCGCGCGGACGCCGTCGTGGCCGGCCCGGGCGGGCTCGACCCGTCCGTGCTGGGCCGGGTCCGCGCCACCCCCGGGGTCGCGAGTGCTTCGGAGTACGTCACCAGCACGGTGTTCGTCGAGAAGCCGTTCGACTCGGGCCAGCACGACGACGGCCGGCCCGCGCTGGGCGTCAGCGAGCTGACCGGGAACGCCGTCGAGGTGCCGTCGACGCTCGGCCACCGCGTCGGCGACACGCTGTCGCTGCGGCTCGGCGACGGTACGCCGGCGGACGTGCGGGTCACCGCCGTCGTCGACCAGCGTCCCGGGTTCGAACGGCTCGTGCTGCCCGCGAACCTGCTGGCCCCGCACACGACCCTCGGGCTCGCCCCGCAGCTGCTGGTCCAGGCCGCTCCCGGCGTCGACCCGGCGGTGCTGACGGCACGCCTGCGCGAGGCGACCGCCGGGCTGCCGGTGCTCGTCGGCGACCGCGGCACGCTGATCGCGGCGCACGCGAAGGGCAACGAGGTCGGCGCCTGGGTCAACTACCTGCTCGTCGGGATGATCCTCGCGTACACGGTGATTTCCGTGGTGAACACGCTGGTGACGGCCACCGCGCGGCGGCGCCGCGAGTTCGGGGTGCAGCGGCTCAGCGGCTTCACCCGCGGTCAGGTGCTGCGCATGGCGGGAGTCGAAGGCGGCCTGATCGCGACCATCGCGGTGCTGCTCGGGACGCTCGTCGCGGCCGGCGCGATCGTGCCGTTCTGCCTGGTGGTGACCGGCTCGCTGCTGCCGTCCGGCCCGGTGGCGATCTACCTGACGGTGCTCGCCATCGCCGTGGTGCTCGCGCTCGTGGCGATCCTGGTCCCGGCCTGGGCCGCGACGCGCGGGCGTGCGGTCGACGCCACATCCGTCGGTGAGTGATCCCGGCCGTGTGTAAGACTCACGGCCGTGGCGAACCCCGGGTTGGATCAAGCGGCGAAACTCGAACTGGCCAGGCTGGTCACCGATCTTTCCGTGGTGCACGGAAAAGTGACCCTGGCGTCCGGCAAGGAAGCCGACTACTACATCGACCTCCGGCGGGCGACGCTGCACCACGCGGCCGCGCCGCTGATCGGCAAGCTCCTGCGCCAGCTCACGGCGGACTGGGACTACGTGGCGGCCGGCGGCCTGACGCTCGGCGCCGACCCGGTCGCGCTGGCGATGCTGCACTCGGCGGCTTCCGACGGTGTCGTGCTGGACGCGTTCGTCGTCCGCAAGGCGGTCAAGGAACACGGCATGCAGCGCCGCATCGAGGGCATGGAGGTCCGCGGCCAGCGCGTGCTGGCGGTCGAGGACACGTCCACGACGGGTGGCAGCGTCCTGACGGCGGTCGAGGCGCTGCGCGAGGCGGGCGCGAACGTCGTCGGCGTGGTGACGGTCGTCGACCGCGACACCGGCGCGCGCGAGGCCATCGAGAAGGAAGGCCTGGAGTACCGGTACATCCTCGGCAAGGACGACCTCGGCCTGGACTGAGTGCCGCCGGACCGGGGACCGCGCAGGTCCCCGGTCCGCCCCGCTCACTTGTCGAACAGCTTCTTCGCGGCGTCCTTGACGTTCTCGACCGCGTCCTTCAGCCCGGCCTTCGCCTGATCGGCCTGGCCTTCGGCCTGCAGCCGCTCGTCGCCGGTCGCGTCGCCGGCGGCCTCCTTGGCCTTGCCGCCCAGCTTCTCGGCCTTGTTGCTGATCTTGTCGCCCAGCGACATGGCGCACCTCCCGTTCCGGCGGCGCCCCGGCGGGGCACCCTGCGCCGGAAGGACCACCGCGACGCGTGAACCTCACGGAGTCGCCCCGGTGACCTCCGTCACCCAGAATCACTGCGTGACGTTTTCCGCCCGCCGGTGTCCTCCCTGCGAGGAGGTGCCGTGACGACGACTACTACGCCGCTCGACGACGTGACCCTCGTCGGCCGCGCGCGGGACGGCGACGTCCGGGCGTACGAACAGCTCGTGCTGCGCTACCAGGGGCCGATGTTCCGGCTCGCCGTCAAGATGCTCGCCCACCGCGGCGACGCCGAGGACGTCGTGCAGGAGGTGTTCCTGAACGCCTGGCGCAAGCTGAGCCAGCTCACCGAGGACGCCGCGTTCGTCGGCTGGCTCTACCGGGCCACCACGAACCGCTGTCTCAACACGATCCGCTCGCGCAAGCCGCAGGCCGACGTCGACCTCGACACCGCCGAGTCGCCGCGGGCCGATCTGCAGCCGGAGCGGGCCGCGCAGGTGAGCAGCCAGCTCGCCGCCTTGAACGCGGCGCTGGCGCAGCTGACGCCCGAACAGCGGGCGTGCTGGCTGCTGCGCGAAGTGCACGGCCGGTCCTACGACGAGATCGGCGAAATCGTCGGCGTCAACGCGACTGCGGTCCGCGGCCGGATCGCGCGCGCCCGTGCCCAGCTGGCGGAGGTGATGAAGCCATGGCGATGACGGACTACGAACTGCCCTGCGAACGCGATGTCGAGCAGGTGTGGGAACGGCTGGACGCGGCAGCCGACGAGCACGAGCTGACCTGCCCGCACTGCGCGGCCGCGCGTGAGAGCCTGCTGGCGTTGCGCGAAGCGACGTCCGAGCTGCTGGCCGAGGAGGACACGCCGTCACCGGACCTGTTCGGGCGGATCATGTCGGCGGTGCGGGCCGAGGTGCGGCGCGGCTCGATGGTGCCGCTGCCCACCCCGGAGCCCGGGTTCGTCGAGGTCAGCGAGCAGGCGGTGGCGGCCGTGCTGCGGTACGCGGCCGACACGGTCGACGGCGTCCGGGCGCGGCGCTGCCGGGTGCGGACCGGCCCCGGCGGGGTCGAGGTGGACCTCACCCTCGCGGTGAGCCTGCGGAACGCCGCGGGCGGCGAAGCGTTGGCGAAGGTGCGGGAGCGGGTGACCGCGGCGGCCGCGGCCCGGGTGGGCCTGACGCTGGTGCGGCTCGACCTGCTCGTGGACGACATCTTCGAGGAAGACACTGCCGGGGAAGACACGGTCGGGGGGCCAGGGGAATGAGCGTGGACTACGTCATCGCCGATCCGGTGATCGCCAGTGTGGCGGCGCGGGCGGCGATCACGACGCCGGGCGTGGTGCGCCTCGAACCGGGCCTGCGCGGCCTGGTGACGGCGTGGACGCGCGCGGCCCGGCAGCGCTGGAAGGGGCTCGACCCGGCGCCGTCGGACGGCGTCCGGGTCCGCACCACCGACGGCCGGGTGACGGTCCACCTCGACCTGGTCACGGCGGCGGCCGACCAGGCGGCCGCGGTGGGCCGCGCGGTCCAGCGCGCGGTGACGCGGGTCGTGGCCGAGCAGACCGGCCTGGTCGTCGCCGAGGTGTCGGTGTCCATTCTGGACATCGAGCCGGAAACCCGGTGACCGCCGACGAAGCCGTCGAGAAGATCGTCGGCGCCCTCGCGGACGTGGCCGGCCTCCGCCCGGCGACCCCGGTGCTGCCGGTGGGCCGGGACGGCTTGGCGGTGGACCTGAGCCCGGAGGTGGTCCGGATCCGGCTGATCGCGACCCGGCTGCCCATCCCGCCGCTGCTCGACCGGGCGGCCGAAGCCGTGCGCAAGGTGCTGGCCGGCACGGCGTGGGAAGACGCGCGGCTGCGCCTGGAAGTCACCGACCTCGACGGCGCGGCGTTCGCGAGACCCACGTCACAGTGAGGGTCTCCAGTCCTTTGTGTCCTTAGCTACGAACAAGGCGGAAAGCCTTGCCGCGCAGGACATCCAGGGAGGAACCATGACCGAGACCGCACTCGTCACCAAGCAGGGCACCACGACCATCGCGGACACGGTGGTCCAGAAGATCGCCGGCCTGGCGACGCGCGAAGTCCACGGCGTGCACGACCTCGGCGGCGGCGCGGCCCGCGCGTTCGGCGCCCTCCGCGACCGCATCCCGGGCGCGTCGGCCAGCGTCGGCCAGGGCGTGTCGGTGGAGGTCGGCGAGAAGCAGGCGGCGGTCGACCTGCAGGTGCTCGTCGAGTACGGCGTGCCCATCGCGGAGCTGGCGCGCTCGGTGCGCCGCAACGTGGTGACGGCCATCGAGCAGATGACCGGCCTGCAGGTCGTCGAGGTGAACATCAACGTCACCGACGTCCACATCGCGGGCGACGAGGAGCCGGCCGTCAGCGATCGCGTCGAGTGAAATCCGGCTGCCGGGCGGTGGGCTCGGGCGTACCGTCGGGGCATGGAGGAGCCGCCGGAACCGCAACGCCCAGCCGACCCGAACCGGACGAAACCGGACGGTGCGCCCGACCAGTACCCGCACGAGGAGCCGACGCGGTACCCCGTCAAGCGGCCACCGGAATTCCCACCCGGTGTAACCCCTCCGTCACCGCGCAGGTGAATGGGTTGCTCCGCTGGGTTAAAAATCACACGCCGGGGCACTCTTGAGGGCGGCCGGATCCGCGTAGCGGAGTAAAGTCGCTGGTAGGGGGATCGGTGGAGGGGGTGCGATGGCGAAGTTCCTGGCCGACGTGACCGTCGTGGTGCACATCCTGGCCTTGGCGCTCATCGGGTTGGGCGGCTTCGTCGCCTGGCGCTGGCCGAAGCTGATCTTCGTCCACATGTTCGCCGCGGCCTGGGGCGTGCTGGTGAACGTGACCCCGGTGCCGTGCCCGCTCACCGCGCTGGAGAACTACTTCCGCCACCAGCAGGGCCTCGGCGACCTGCCCGGCGGGTTCAACGCCTACTACCTCTACGGCACGGTCTTCCCGCAGTCGTGGCTGCCGGCGATCGGGATCATCGCGGTCGTGCTGGTCGCGTACTCGTACGTCGGCGTCTACCACCGGTGGCGCCACCGCCACGACGAGGAAACCCACGTGCGCCCGGTCCACCTGGGCTGAGCGACAATCACCGGGTGAATTCCACACCCGGACCCACCGAGTGGGTGAGCCGCGAAGAGGTCGGCGTCGGCCCGTGGCCGGGTGCGTGGCCCGCGGACGAGCGGTACGACCCCGAGCTGCTGCGGGACGGCGACCGCCGCAACGTCGTCGACGCCTACCGCTACTGGCGCCGCGAGGCCATCGTGTCCGATGTGGACACCCGGCGGCACCCGTTCCACGTCGCGATCGAGAACTTCCAGCACGACCACAACATCGGCACCGTGGTCCGGACGGCCAACGCCTTCGCCGCGGCCGAAGTGCACATCGTCGGCCGCCGCCGCTGGAACCGGCGCGGCGCCATGGTGACCGACCGTTACCAGCACCTGCGACACCACGACGACGTCACCGGGCTGGCGGCTTTCGCCGGGGAGAGGGGGCTGGCCGTCGTCGGGGTGGACAACACACCGGGTTCCCAGCCGGTCGAGACGGCCGAGCTCCCGCGCGAGTGCGTCCTCCTGTTCGGCCAGGAAGGGCCGGGCCTCTCCGCGGAAGCGCAGGCGGCGTCGGCCCTCACCGTGTCGATCGCCCAATTCGGCACGACCCGCTCGATCAACGCCGGGGTCGCGGCCGGGATCGTCATGCACGCCTGGATCCGGCAGCACGCCGACCTCGGCCGCGCATGGTGACCTACAGGCCCCAGCCCCAGCGCAGCTGCACCACGCCCGATGCGTTGTTCGTCTCCAGGCCGCTGCCGCTCTGGCGCGTGATCGAGTAGGTGTCCCCGGAGCGCAGGCCGGGCCAGTAGACGACGCCCATCTGCCGGGACCGCGCCAGATCCGTGGTGGCGGCGAAGTACGCGGTGAAGTTGTTGCCGTCCTGGTGGCCGGCGGAGTAGTCCAGCCCGGTGGTCATCGGGGCGCCGGCCTCGTCGATGATCGTCCGCGACGAGTACGCCCCGAGCCGGTTGCTGAGGTTCGTGGTCCACGCCGAGCGGGTCGTGTCCGAGGCCCAGAAGCCGTAGAAGTGCAGCGAAAGCAGGGTGCCGGTCAACGCGCTCGCCGCGCCGACGCCGGTCACGTTGTCGTTGTAGCCGGTGCCGCTGATCAGCACCCGGCCGCGCGGGATGGCCGAGTGCCGGGACAGCCAGGTCGAGCAGAGCGACACCCAGGCGTTCAGGCTGTAGCCGAACGGCTCGTTCATCGGCTCGAAGTACACGTTGCCGTTGCCGCCGTAGTCGGCGGTCACCTTGTCCCACATGGTGTTCCAGGCGTTCGTGTCGTCGACGAAGCCGTCCTTGTTCGCCTCCCAGTAGCCGAAGATGACCTTCATGTCGTGGGCCAGGGCCGAGTCGGCGGCGCCCTTGTACCGCCCCCACCAGTCCGAACCGACGCTCTGCGGGTTGATCGGCAGCCGCACGGTGTTCGCGCCGAGCTTCTGCTGGAAGCCGGTGATGATGCCGTCGGCCTTGCCGCGGACGCTGTCGTAGCTGTCCCCGGCGGTCAGGCCGGTCGGGATCACCCAGCCGTCCACGTAGTTGTCGCGGGCGTCCGCCCAGTTGACGCCGCGGAAGCTGGTCGTGGCCGCGGACGCGCTCTGCGGGACGGCGAAGAGGGGAACGAGCAGGAGGGCGAGCAGGCAGTGACGAAGGCGAGCCATGCGAACTCCGATGTTCACGTAAACATGCCGGTCGCAGAATCCTCGACGGCTCGCCGCGGTGTCAAGGGTCAGGCGGGGGCGACCTCGACGGGGATGCCGTTCAAGACCGACGTTCCGGACGGCCGGTCCAGAACTGTCTCATCGGTGAGGACGTTCGAGTTCACGCCGGGGTTCGCGCGCGCCACCCGCGTCCGCGAGCCGTCGGCGTCGTGGCCCCAGCCGTGCGGGATGCTCACCACGCCCGGCCGGATGTCCTCCGTCACCTCGACCGGGACCTGCAGTTTTCCGGCGCGGGACGTCACCGAGGCGAGGCCGCCGTCGGTGAGGCCGAGGCGGCGCGCGTCGACCGGGTGGACCTGGACCGTGCAGCGGTTGCCGCCGCGGACCAGGGGCGCCAGGTTGTGCATCCACGAGTTGTTCGAACTCAGGTGCCGCCGTCCGATCAGCACCAGGTCGTCCGCGGTTTTCGCGAGTTCTTCCGCCAGCCGCGGAACGTCGGCGACGATCGGCGCGGGCGCCAGTTCGATCCGGCCGGACGCGGTGCAGAGGACCTCCGGGATCCGCGGCTTCAGCGGCCCGAAGTCCACGCCGTGCGGCGCGGCTTCGAGGTCGGCGAGCGTGACGTCGTACGGCCCCGCGCGCAGCATCAGGTCGACCAGGCGCGCGGGCCCGGTCCGGTCGTCGGTGACCGCCAGCCCGGCGCGGCGGGCGACGTCGGCCGCGACGAAGTCGTCCAGCGCGGCGACGTCGGCCTCCGGGCCCTGACCGGTGACGATGCCGGTGAGCCGCAGCATGGTCTCCCACTCCTGGGGCAGCGCCGACGGCAGCGTCGCGGGGGTCCAGTTGGCGATGTTGCGGATGGACAGCTGGTAGAAGGCCAGGTCGAAGTGCGGGCGCTCGAGCGGTGACGGGCCGGGCAGGACGACGTCGGCGTGGCGGGACGTCTCGTTGAGGTAGACGTCGACGGAGATCATGAAGTCGAGGCTTTCGAGGGCCGCGGCCAGCCGTCCGGCGTTCGGCGTGCTGAGGCAGGGGTTGCCGCTGACCGTGATCAGGGCGCGGACCTGGCCTTCGCCCGGGGTTTCGATTTCGTCCGCGAGCGTGGCGACCGGCAGTTCGCCGACGACCTCGGGCAGGCCGCGCACCCGGCTGCGCCAGCGCCCGACGGCGAACGGCCGCCGGTTCCCGGTGGGCTGGCACGCGGCCAGCGGGAACATCGCGCCGCCCGGGGCGTCGAGGTGGCCGGTGAGCACGTTGAGGACGTCGACCAGCCAGCTCGCGATGGTGCCGAACGCCTGGGTCGTGGTGCCGATCCGGCCGTAGACCACGGCGTTCTCCGAGGTCAGCTCCCGGGCCATCCGGCGGATCGCCTCGGCGTCGATGCCGGTGCGCGGCGCGACGGCCTCCGGCGTGAACGGCTGCGCCAGTTCGCGGACGTCGTCGAGGCCGTTGAGGTGCTCGGCCAGCCGGCCGGGGTCGGCGAGGTTCTCCGCGAACAGGACGTTGACCAGCGCGAACAGCAGCAGCGCGTCGGTGCCGGGCCGGATCGCGTGGTGCTCGTCGGCGAACTGGGCGGTGCGCGTGCGGCGCGGGTCGACGACGACGATCTTGCCGCCGCGCTCGCGGATCCCGCGCAGCCGACCGCGGATGTCCGGGGCGGTCATCAGGCTGCCGTTGGAGACGAGCGGGTTGGCGCCGAGGATCAGCAGGTGCCGCGTCCGGTCGAGGTCGGGCACCGGGATGGCCAGCGGGTCGCCGAACATCGTGCCGGCGGAGTAGTGCTTCGGCAGCTGGTCGACCGAGGTGGCGCTGTAGAAGTTTTTGGTGCCCAAGGCTTTGTAGAGCACGCGGCCGTAGAGCGTCAGCGCGATGTTGTGCACGCCGGGGTTGCCCGCGTAGATGGCGACGGCGTCCCGGCCGTGCTGCTCGAGGATCGGCGGGAGGCGGCGGGCGATCTCGTCGTAGGCCTCCTGCCAGCTGACCTCGACGAACTCGCCGTCGCGCTTGAGCAGCGGGGCGGTCAGCCGGTCGGGGTCGTGGTGCAGCGCGCCGAGCGACGCGCCCTTGGGGCAGATGTATCCCCGGGAGAAGACGTCCTGCTCGTCCCCTCGGACGCGGGTGACCTGCTGGTTCGCGTCGAGCGTCACTTCGAGCCCGCAGGTGGCTTCGCACAGCGGGCAGGTGACGTGGGCGGTCGTCATGACCACTGAACATACCGAGCGGTATGTCGATCGGCAAGGCACGATGGCGACATGGACGTCTCGGCCGCGGAACACGCGGTGACCTCCCGCCACCTGCGCCGGGTGTGGGCGCTGCCCGGCACGGTCCTCGGCCGCAGCCGCTGGCCGGCGGCGCTGGACCAGCGGGTGCACTGGCACTGGAACTACTGGTGGCAGGCCCACCTGCTGGACACACTGGTCGACGCCCAGCTGCGCGCGCCTTCGCCGGCGCGCTTGGCCTCGATCCGGTCCTTCGTGCGTTCGGTGCGGCTGCGCAACTTCGGCAAGTGGATCAACGACTACTACGACGACATCGCCTGGCTCGGCCTTGCCCTGCAACGGGTTTCGTCACTGGGCATCGACGTCGGCCCGGCGTTGGCGGCGATCGACACGCAACTGCTGTCGGGCTGGACGTCGGCGGCCGGAGGCGGAATCTGGTGGCGCCGCGGCGACGACTTCAAGAACGCCCCGGCCAACGGCCCGGCGGCGATCTTCCACGCCCGATCGGGAAATGTGGTCCGTGCCCGCGAGATGACGTCCTGGCTGACGTCCACTTTGGTCGATCCGGCGTCCGGCTTGGTCTGGGACGGCATCCGAGCGGACACCGGCGAGCTGGTGAAGCACATCTACACGTACTGCCAAGGGGTCTACCTCGGCGCTTGCCTTGAGTTGTCCGAAGTGGACAATGCGGCCCGAACCGTGCGGGCGGTGGCGGAGCACCTCGCACCGGGAGGAGTCATCCGCGGCCAGGGCGGCGGCGACGGCGGGTTGTTCGCGGCGATCCTGGCGCGGTACTTGGCGCTGGCGGCGCACGCGTTGCCCGGCCCGGAGGCGGCGACGGCCCGGGCGCTGGTCCTGACGTCGGCGGAGGCGTGCTGGTCGGGAGCTTTCGACGCGCCGGAGGGTCCGTTGTTCAGCGCGTACTGGGACCGCCCGGTGTCTTGGCCGCTGCCGCAAAACGCCCCGGAGCGCGACATGTCGGTCCAGGTGGGCGCGTGGATGCTCCTCGAAGCCGCGGCGACGCTGTCACCAGACGTCGCCGGCCCGCCAGTCGGCGGTTAGCTCGCCGTCGAGGTCTAGGGGCACCCGGCCGGGGAACACGTACACGCCGCCGTCCTCGTCTTCGGTGCGCTGGATGCCGTCCGGGGTCAGGGCGGAGGTGGGGCCACGCCACTGCTGCCAGCCTCGGCCTTCGTACAGCGGCACGGCCTTCTCCGCGGCGCTCAGCGCACCGAGGTCGTACCCGGGCAGCAGGCGTTCCAACGCGGCCATCAACGCGCTCGCGTGCCCTCGCCGACGCTGGTCCGCGCGCACCGCCACGGCCTCGACGTACCCGGCTCGGAGCACCCGCCCGCCGTGCAGGAGCCGTCGTTGGACCAGCGAGGCGTGGCCGACCAGGTCGGTGCCTTCGAAGGCGAGGGCGTGGGTGCCGCCGAGGGAGTTCTCCCAGTCGGCGTCGGTGAAATCGTTCTCGAAGACGTCGTGGACCAGGGTGCGGGCGGCTGGGGTCAGGTCGGCGGTGTGCGCGAGGCGGATCACCGCACCAGTATCAGCACCCGCAGGACGCGCCGTGCAGGAATTTCGGAGTCAGCCACACCGACTCCGGGGGGCGGTCCGGGTCCGCCATCCTCGACATCAGCAGCTGCACCGCCCGGCGGCCGAGGTCGGCGATCGGCTGGACCAGGGTCGTCACCGCCGGGCTCACGCGGCGGGCCCAGTCCATGTCGCCGTAGCCGACCACCGCCAGCTCCGAGCCGATGCGGATGCCGCGGCGGTGGGCCTCGTACTGGACGCCCACCAGCATCGACTCGTCCGCCACCACCAGGGCCGTCGGGGAGGGCCAGCCGTCCAGGAGCTTGGCCGTCGCGCGGGTTGCTCCGCCCGGATTCGAGAAGCCGCTCTCCACCAGCTCGCGGTTGAAGCGCAACCCCGCCTGCTCCAGGCCGAGCCGGTAGCCGCGGATGCGCTCGCGGCTGACCTCCAGGCCCTCGTCGCCCGAAATCAGGCCGATCTTGCGGTGCCGCCGGTCGGTCAGGTGCCGGACCAGCGACGCCATCGCGTGCACGTTCTCGGTACCGACCTGGTCGACGTCGTTGCGGGCGGCCACGCGGTCGACCAGCACGGTCGGCACGCCCATCCGGACCAGGCCGTTGACCACCGCTTCGTCGCCGGCCGAAGGCACCAGGAGCACGCCGTCCACCAGGTCCGCGCGCAGGGCGCGCACCACCGCCGCCTCTTCGCCCACCGTGTCTTCGGTGTCCGCCAGCACGACGTCGCACCCCGCCTGCGCCGCGGCCGCCCGGATCGCGCGCAGCAGCTCGCCCGAGTTCGGGTGCGCGTGCACCCCCATCGCGACGCCGATCCGGTAGGTGACCGGGGGGTCCCACAACCGGAGGTCCGGCGAAAGTGCGGTCATAAGCCCTCGCAGACGCTCAGCCGGAAACGTATCCGCTGAACGGCCGCGCGGAGGTGTCAGGAACCCAGATTCACTGAAGTGAGTGAACCGGTGGACACCCGCACGACTCGCGGTGACGCAGAGTGGGTGCCAGCCGCACCGTTTCGGCCTTGCGGGCCGGGTCGTTGATCCGGGCCAGCAGCAGCCGCACCGCCTGCCGGCCGATCTCCTCGATCGGCTGCGCCATCGTCGTCAGCGGCGGGTCGACCAGGTCGGCCCACTCGACGTCGTCGTAGACCACCACCGGCAGGTCGCGCCCGATCCGCAGCCCGCGCCGCCGCGCTTCGTGCAGCACGCCGACCATCATGCTGTCGTTCCCGACCACCAGCGCCGTCGGCGGTTCGGGCAGCGCCAGCAGCGTGCTCAACGCCAGCGCACCGCCCTCGCGCGAAGAGTTTCCGCAGGCCACGAGGTCGGATGACCAGGTCAGGCCGGACCGGCCGAGCCCCAGCCGGTAGCCGAGCACGCGCTCCTCGCTCGTCGACAACCCCGGTACGCCGCTGATCATCCCGATCCGCCGGTGCCCGAGCGTGGCGAGGTGCGCGGTGAGCGCCGAGGTCGCCTGGATGTTCTCCGAGCCGACCTGGTCGACGTCGGTGCGGGTGGCCAGCCGGTCGATCAGCACGGTCGGCACGTCGAGGGACACCAGCTCGCCGATCACCGGGCCGTCGCCGGGGGCCGGGGTGATGAGCAGGCCGTCGACGCGACGGGAGCGCAGCGCCCGCACGGTGTCACGCTCCGTGTCCGCCGCGTCGTGGGTGTCCGCCAGCAGGACGGTGTAGCCGTGCAGCGACGCCTCGCGCTCGATCGCCTGCATCAGCGTCGCGAAGTACGGGTTGGCCACCAGGGAGATCGCCATCCCGATCGACCGGGTCCCGCCGGTGACCAGCGAACGCGCGATGGCGTCGCCGGTGTAGCCGGTCGTCTCGATCGCCCGCAGCACCGCCGCCTTGGTGTCCTCGGCGACCGCGCGCGTCCCGTTCACCACGTGCGAGACGGTGGTGATCGAGACGCCCGCGAGCTCGGCGATGTCCCGCTGGGTCGGCCGCGAAGACTTCGACTGGGGCATACCCATCCTTTCCGGCAAGCGTTTGCGCAAACGCTTGCGCGCAGGGAGCAGTCTGTCTACCTTCCCGACCATCGGCAAGCCTCGACACGAACAAAGGCTGGAACCCATGAGACAGCGAAGTCTCGCCGCGCTCACGCTGGCCGCCGTCCTCGCCGCGACGACCGGGTGCACGGTCGAGCGCCACTGGGGTGGCAACACCAACACCGGCGGGAGCGGTAAGGCGAAGGTCGGCCTGGTGACCAAGACCGACACCAACCCCTACTTCGTGGAACTCCGCAACGCCGCCAGAGCGGCCGCGCAGGCCAACGGCGCCGACTTCAGCGCGCTCGCCGGCCAGTTCGACGGTGACAACGACGGCCAGGTCCGGGCCATCGAGAACCTCCGCCAGCAGGGCGCGAACACCATCCTGATCACGCCCAGCTCGTCCACCGGCGTGCTCAAGGCGATCAAGGACGCCCGCGACGCCGGGGTCCTGGTCATCGCGCTCGACACCGCCACCGAACCGGCCGACGCCGTCGACGCCACCTTCGCCACCGACAACTTCGCGGCCGGCGAGCAGCAGGGCGCCTACGTCAAGGCCGCGCTGGCCGGCGTCCCGCCCAAGCTGCTGATGGTCGACGGCACGGCGGGCAGCACGGTCGACACCCAGCGCCACGGCGGTTTCCTCAAGGGCATCGGGCTGACCGACGGCTCGCCGGAGATCAAGGGTCACACCGCGGCCAACGGCGACCAGAGCCTGGCCCAGCAGGGCATGGAGAACCTGCTGCAGCGCAGCACCGACATCAACGCCGTCTACTCGATGAACGAGCCGATGGGCCGCGGCGCATACGCGGCGCTGAAGGCGCGTGGCCTCACCGGGCAGATCGTCATGGGCTCGATCGACGGCGGCTGCGAAGGCGTCGAGAACGTCAAGGACGGCCAGTTCGCCGCCACCGTCATGCAGTTCCCGAAGAAGATGGCCGAGCAGGGGGTGCTCGCCGCCGTCGAATACGCGAAGACCGGCAAGAAGCCGTCCGGGTTCGTGAACACCGGGTCCGCCGTGATCACCGACAAGCCCCTGCCCGGCATCGAAAGCCACGACTCCGCCTGGGGCCTGCAGAACTGCTGGGGAGGCAACAAATGACCACGGCGACAGTGTCCACAAGGGAACGTGAGTCGCTCGGCGACTTCCTCCTCCGCGCGCCCGCGGTCGGCCCGGCGCTCGCGCTGGTCGTCGCGATCGTGGTGTTCTCCCTGGCCACGGACACGTTCTTCGACCTCGACAACCTGTCCACCGTGGTCCAGCAGTCCCTGGTCGTCGGGACGCTCGCGCTGGGTCAGACGCTCGTCATCCTCATCGCGGGCATCGACCTGTCCAACGCGGCCTCGATGGTCGTCGCGACGCTGATCATGGCCAAGCTCGCCGCGGCCGGCACGAACGGCTTCGTCGCGCTGCTCGCCGGCGTCGTCCTGACGATCATCGTCGGCATCTTCATCGGCGGGCTCGCGACCCGGATCAAGCTGCCGGCGTTCATCATCACGCTCGGCACGTTCACCATGCTCACCGCGGTGTCGAAGCTGATCGCGGGCGGCCAGGCCGTGCCGGTGACCGACGGGCTGCTGCAGTGGCTCGGCACCAAGCGCTACCTCTTCGGCGGCATCCCGATCACCTACGGCATGACGCTGGCGCTGCTGATGTACCTCGGCGTCTGGTACGCGCTGACGAAAACCGCGTGGGGCAAGCACGTCTACGCGGTCGGCAACGCGCCGGAGTCCGCGCGGCTGTCCGGCATCAAGGTCAACCGCACGGTGCTGTCGGTCTACATCGTGGCCGGGCTGACCTTCGGCATCGCCGCCTGGCAGGCGCTCGGCCGGACGCCGAACGCCGACCCGAACCAGTTCCAGCTCGGCAACCTGGACTCGATCACCGCCGTCGTCCTCGGCGGGACGAGCCTCTTCGGCGGCCGCGGCTCGGTGCTCGGAACGCTGATGGGTGCGCTGGTCGTGGCCGTGCTGCGGTCCGGGCTGACGCAGATGAACGTGGACGGCAACTACCAGGACCTCGCCACCGGCGCCCTGCTCATCGCCGCCGTCGTGGTGGACCGGATCGCGCGGAGGCAGCAGCAGTCATGACCGAACCGATCCTCCAGGCCCGCGGCCTGGTCAAGCGCTACGGCCGGGTGACCGCCATCGACGGCGCCGACTTCGACCTGCTGCCCGGCGAGGTGCTCGCGGTGGTCGGCGACAACGGCGCCGGGAAGTCGTCGCTCATCAAAGCCCTGTCCGGCGCGGTGATCCCGGACGAGGGTGAGATCAAAGTGGACGGACGGACCGTCCACTTCAAATCCCCGTTGGACGCCCGGCACTACGGCATCGAGACGGTGTACCAGGACCTCGCGGTCGCGCCGGCGCTCGACATCGCGTCGAACATGTTCCTGGGCCGGGAAAAGCGGCTCAAGGGCCCGCTCGGGCTGTTCCGCAAGCTCGACACCGGCACCATGCGGTCGGAAGCGCAGCGGATCCTCGACGAGCTGGGCATCAACATCAAGTCGATCAGCCAGCCCGTCGAGACGCTCTCCGGCGGCCAGCGCCAAGGGGTCGCCGTCGCCCGCGCGGCCGCGTTCGGCACCAAGGCCGTGATCATGGACGAGCCGACCGCCGCTTTGGGTGTCGCCGAATCCGGCAAGGTGCTCGACCTGATCGGCCGGATCCGGGACCGCGGCCTGCCGGTGGTGCTGATCAGCCACAACATGCCGCACGTGTTCGACATCGCCGACCGCATCCACGTGCACCGCCTCGGCAAGCGCGTCGCGGTCGTCTCGCCGAAGACGCACTCGATGAACCAGGTCGTCGGCCTGCTCACCGGCGCGTTGCGGCTCAACGAGAACGGTGAAGTCGAAGAGGCGGCCGCCGCGACCCACGTGGCCGGCTTGCAGTGAGGGTGCTGCTGGCGGGCTTGTGCACGGTGGACCTGGTCCAGCGGGTCGAGGAGCTTCCGGCGCCGGGCGAGAAGGTGCAGTCGCTGCAGGTGGACGTCGCCGCGGGTGGGCCCGCGACGAACGCCGCGGTGACGGCGGCCGCGCTCGGCGCCGAAGCGACCCTGCTGACCGTTCTCGGTGCGCACCCGCTGGCGGCGCTCGCCCGCGCCGACCTCGAAACCCACGGCGTCCGGCTGATCGACCTGGCCCCGGAGCTGCCCGACCCACCGCCGGTCAGCGCGGCCGCCGTCCGTGATCGCGACGGCGAGCGCACGGTCGTCTCCCGCAACGCCGGCGGGCGTGACTTCCCCGTCGACGCGGCGTTTCCGGAGGCGGACGTGGTGCTCGTGGACGGTCACTACCCCGAACTCGCGCTGGCGGCCGCGCGGGGCACGCGAGCCCCCGTCGTGCTGGACGCCGGCAGCTGGAAACCCGTGCTCGACGACCTGCTGCCCCTGGTCGACGTGGCCGCCTGCTCCGCGCACTTCACCGCGCCCGGGCCCGGCCTGCACGAGCGCGGCGTCCCCACCGTCATCACCACCGCGGGGCCGCGCCCGGTGCGCTGGTCCACTGCGGACGGCAGCTCGGGTGAGGTGCCTGTTGCGGCCGTGGAAGCGCGGGACACACTAGGGGCGGGCGACGTCTGGCACGGCGCGCTCGCCGTGGCCGTGGCGCGCGAACCGACGGTGACGGACTGGATCCGCTTCGCCAACGAGGTGGCCGCCGAACGGGTGCGGCATGTGGGACCGCGGTCGTGGACGACCGCGATCGCAGGAAGGAACAGGACATGACGGCGTTCGACGACCTGCTGGCCCGGGCCGAGGGGCTGACCGTGCGCGGGCAGCGCAACGTGCTCGGCATCATCGGCTCGCCCGCGTCCGGCAAGACCACGCTCGCCTGGGCGCTGGCCAACGCGCTCGGCTCGCGCGCGGCCGTGGTCGGCATGGACGGCTTCCACCTCGCGCAGGTCGAGCTGCGCCGGCTGGGCCGCACCGAGCGCAAGGGCGCTCCGGACACGTTCGACGCCGCGGGCTACTACCACCTGATCCGCCGCCTCGCCGAAGGCCGCGAAACGGTGTACGCGCCGGAGTTCCGCCGCGAGATCGAGGAACCCATCGCCGGGGCCGTCGCGGTCCCGCCGGAGGTCCAGCTCGTGATCACCGAGGGCAACTACCTGCTGCTCCCGGACGACCCGTGGAGCGCGATCCGGCCGCTGCTCACCGAGGCCTGGTTCCTCGCCCCGGACGAGCCCGAGCGCATCGAGCGGCTCGTGTCGCGCCACCGCCGCTACGGCCGTTCGCTGGTCGAAGCCCGGCAGCGCGCGCTCGGTTCCGACCAGCGCAACGCCGACCTCATCTCGCAGACGCGGGACCGCGCGGACCTGGTTCTGGAGAACCTGCCGCTGGCCAACTTCGCGATTTGACGCTCATCGTCACCGGCGGCAGCCGGGGCATCGGCGCGGCCATCGGCACGCTGGCCGCCGCGCGCGGGTACGACGTCGTCGTGAACTACTCGGGCGACGCCGAACCCGCGGAAGCCGTCGCCGCGCAGGTGCGTGCCTCGGGACGGCAGGCGCTGGCGGTTCGCGCGGACGTCTCCGACGAGGGCGACGTCCGCGCGCTGTTCGACGCGGCGGCCGAGCTGGGCCCGGTGACCGGCCTGGTCAACAACGCGGCGATCGTCGGCAACACCCCGGGCCGGCTCGAGGACTACGCGGTCGACGTCGTCCGGCGCACCCTCGACGTGAACGTGACGGGGGTGTTCCTCTGCTGCCGCGAGGCGGTCCGGCGGATGTCGACCCGCCACGGCGGCGAGGGCGGCGCGATCGTGAACATCTCCTCGACGGCGGCCCGCACCGGCTCGGCCGGGGAGTGGGTGCACTACGCGGCGTCGAAGGCCGCGGTGGACACGCTGACGTTCGGCCTGGCCCAGGAGGTCGCGGCGGACGGGATCCGGGTGAACGCCGTCCGGCCGGGCATGATCCGCACCGGCCTGCACGACGCCGCCGGCCTCCCGGACCGCCTCGACCGGCTCGCCCCGCAGATCCCGCTGGGGCGGCCGGGCGAACCGGCGGAAATCGCGGAAGCGGTGTTGTTCCTGCTCTCGGCGGCATCGTCGTTCACAACGGGCGCGGTCCTGGACGTCGGCGGCGGTCGGTGACCACCTGGACACGCTCCGGATAACGCGAATGACCTTCGGTCACCGGCGTCCGGCTGCTGGGACGGCCGGAGACGGGGAGATCACGATCGGACGCGGACTTGGTCACCTCGGTTTCGGCTGCCGAACGCTGTGCAACTCTGGGGAGCCGCCACGAGAAAGGACGGCTTCGGAAGCCATGGCCAAACTCATGTCCGTGCACCACCTCGCGCTCACCGTGACCGACGTGGACCGCAGCGTGCCGTGGTACGTGCGGGTCCTCGACCTCGAGGAGGTCACCCGGCGCGAAGAGCCGGACACGGGCCTGCGCAAGGTCGTGCTGCGCTCCGCCGGCGACGAGTTTTCGGTGGTCCTGGTCCAGCACGCGGACACCGGCCGCCGCGGCTTCGACGAGCGCCGGACCGGCCTGGACCACGTGGCGTTCCGGGTGCATTCGGCGGCCGAGCTGGCGGAGTGGGAGAGCCGGCTGCAGGAGTTCGGCGTGTCCTACGTGCCGGTCGCGCCGTCGCGCACGTTCGAAGGCTCGCGGGTCGTCGTCTTCCGCGACCCCGACGGCATCCAGCTGGAGGTCTGGGCGGACCCGGAGCTCTGAGGCTCAGGCCCGGGCGTCGTCCCGCTCGTCCACCGGGCGGCGCATCTCCTGGCGGTACCGCAGCACGCCGTACCCCGTCCCGACCACGAAGAACGCGATGCTGGCCCACAGGGCCGCCGTCTTCAGCCACGGCAGGGCGTCCAGCAGCCCCGCGCCGTAGTACCCCAGCAGGACCAGCGTCGGCACCCACAGCAGCCCGCCGAGGGCCGTCGCCGCCATGAACCGGCGCGGGTCCATCCGGGCCGCGCCCGCGATCAGCGGGGCCAGCGTGCGGATCCACGGGATCCAGCGGGCCGCCACGATCGCGAAGAACCCCCGGCGGTCCAGGAACCGCTGCGCCCGGTCGAGGGCCTGCCGGTTCAAGACCTTGCCGTCGCGGCGCGCGATCAGCTTCGTGCCGCTCGTGCGGCCGATGTAGTAGCCGATCTGGTTGCCCAGGACCGCGACGATCAGCGCGGCCCCCGACAGGAGCCACGCGTTGGCGTCCGAACCGTGCTGGGCCAGCACCACGCCCGCCCCGAACAGGAGCGAGTCACCGGGCAGGAACAGCCCGATGATCAGCGCGCACTCGACCAGCACGAAGCTCAGCACGATCACCCAGACGAGCAGCGGGCCGGCGGTGTCCAGCCAGCTCACGCCGACGCCCGCGGCCTCGATGCTCACGACGTTCACCCCGCGAGCCTACGTGGCCGAGGTGAACACCCCACTGCGAACGGTCGAATCGAGCTGTCCGGAATATTCAGGTGCTACAACCGGTGAAGGCCCCCTCACCCAGCGGTGAGAGGGCCTCCGATCCGAGCGCTCAGAACTGCGGCAGCGTCTCGCCCTGCACCGCTTCGACGTCCAGCTCGATCTTCACCGTCGTGCCGACCGCCGCCACACCGGCGCGGACCATCGCGCTGTAGTTGATCGCGAAGTCGTTCCGGTGCAGCGTCGTCTCGGCGTGGAACGCGACGCGCACGCCGCCCCACGGGTCCGGGCCCCAGCCGCCGTAGGTCAGCTCGAGCTCGACCTCGCGGCGCTCGCCGTGCAGCGTCAGCTCGCCCAGCAGCGTCCACGAGTCCGCGCCGCGCCGGCGCAGCCCCGTGCTGGTGAACGTGATCACCGGGTGCACGTCGACGTCGAGGAAGTCCGGCGAGCGCAGGTGGTCGTCGCGCATCCGGATGCCGGTGTCGATGCTCGCCGCCTTGATCTCGGCGTGCACCGACGACCGCTCGGCCGGGCGGCCGATCTCGATCCGGCCGGACACGTCCGGGAACCGCGCCTTGATGCTCGCGATGCCCAGGTGCCGCGCGGTCGCGACCACCGACGTGTGCATCGGGTCGATCACCCACGGCCCGGCGGGCGGCAGCTCGATCGCCTCGGCGACCGGGGCCAGCACGACGTCGCCGAGCGAGCCGCTGCCGTCCGAGGCGATCTGGGCCGTCCGGGCGACCGGGGTGTACCCGGCCGCCGTGACGACCGCCGTGTACACACCCGGCGTGAGCGCGTCGGTGACGACCTCGCCGCGAACGTCGGCCGCCTGCCGGGCGACCTGCCGCCCGGCCGGGTCGGTGACGGTGAGCACCGCGTGCTCCACCGCCCAGCCCTCGGCCGTGCGGAAGGTCGCGCGCAAACCGCTCATGACCGGTCGACCAGGTCGTCGAGGGCCTGGTCGTAGCTCAGCCGGACGTCGTGGTCCGCTTCGCCGCCGGTCAGCTCCACCTGGCTGGTCGCCGGCGGGTAGCCGCTCGCGACCACGGTGTACGCGCCCGCGGGCAGGTCGCTGACCAGGTACCGGCCTTCGCCGTCGGTCCGCGCGACCGCGGCCACGTTGCCTTCGGCGTCGAGCACGGTGATCCGCGCGTCCGGGACCACCCGGTCGCCCTCGGTCCGCGCGGTGCCGGACAGCAGCACCGAGCTGGCGAGCTCGACGTCGTGGCGCAGCACGCCGCTGTCGGGCACGGTGAGCGTCACCGCGAACGGCCGGTAGCCCGCGCCGCTGGCGACCAGGGTGTACGCCCCGGCACCGACCCCGACGAAGGCGTAGGTGCCGTCCGCGGTCGTGATGAACGCGCCGTTCACCTCGCCGCGGCCGTCGGTCAGCGTCACCGTCACGTTCGGCAGGGGCTGGCCGGTGGTGGCCGCCCGCACGGTGCCGGTCAGCTCGCCGGACCCGGTGAGCGTGACGTCGACCGTCGCCGGCCCGTTGCTGATCACGACGCTGGAGGCCTGCGGCTGGTGGCCGTGCGCGGACACGATGAGCACGTACGCGCCCGGGCCCTGGCTGGGCACCGAGTAGCTGCCGTCGGCGCCGCCGGTGGCCCGCGCGACCTGGCGGCCGCGCTGGTCGATCAGGGTCAGCGCGGCGCCCGCCACGTGGGTGCCGTCCTGACGGCGGACGTGGCCGGTCACCGGCACGCCGCCCGCGCCGACCGGCGCGTCGAGCTCGGCCTGCCCGACGGAGTTCGTGATCGGCAGCGCACCGGAAACGGCCTGGTAGTCGCCGTGCCCGTTGGTGCTCAGCGCGTGCTTGCCGCCGCCCACGAGCGCGGGCTCGCGGTCGACCGGACGCACCGGCTCGACGATCTCGGTGGGCTCGTCGGCGTGGTCGTCGAGCAGCGCCTCGCCGCCTTCCACGGCCGCCGCGGCCGGGGCCGCGTTGGTCAGCGGGATCTCCTTCATGAACAGGAGGACGACCGTGGCCAGCAGGGCCACCGCACCCGCGATGTAGAACACCGTCGTGATCGACTCGGTGAAGCCGATCAGCACCGGCGTCCGGATCGCCTCGGGCAGGTTCTGGATGCCGCTGGTGTTCTCCGACAGGCTGCCGATGCCCGCGCCGGCGCCGGCCGGCAGCTGCCCGCCGAACGCCTTGGTGATGTTGGGCAGCAGGGTGTTGAACAGGACCGTCAGGAAGATCGCGACACCGGCGGTACCACCGATCTGGCGGAAGAACGTCGCCGACGCGGTCGAGACGCCCATGTCGCTGCGCGGGCCCGCGTTCTGCACCGCGATGATCAGCGTCTGCATGCACTGGCCGAGGCCGAGGCCGATGATGGCCGCCGCGACCAGCGGGTGCCACAGCTCCGAGTCGTACTTGACCTGGGCGAAGAAGAACGCGCCACCGGCGATCAGGATGGTTCCGATGATCGGGAAGATCTTGTAGCGCCCGGTCTTCCCGGTGAGCCGGCCGGACACGATCGAGCTGAGCATGATGCCCGCCATCAGCGGCAGCATCAGCAGACCCGACTCGGTGGGCGTGTAACCCTGCACGACCTGCATGAACTGCGGGATCATGGTGATCGCGCCGAACATCGCGACACCGACGATGACACCGCCGATGATC
This sequence comes from Amycolatopsis sp. NPDC004772, assembly GCF_053601215.1. Lineage (NCBI taxonomy): Bacteria > Bacillati > Actinomycetota > Actinomycetes > Pseudonocardiales > Pseudonocardiaceae > Amycolatopsis > Amycolatopsis sp. NPDC004772. Next base: position 26,155 of record NZ_JBSGBK010000065.1, on the reverse strand, counting down.
GCCACGGTGAACGTCGAGTTCTTGAACAGCCGCAGCGGGATCAGCGCGGCGTCCTTCATCCACCGCTCGACCACGATGAACGCGATCACGCCGACGCCGCCGATGACGTAGCAGAAGATGGCCTTCTGGTCGCCCCAACCCCACTTCTGGCCCTGTTCGGCGACGATCAGGAACGGCACGACCGCGACGATCATCGTCAGCGCGCCCCACCAGTCGATCTTGTGCTTGTGCGGCGTGTGCGGCACGTTCAGCACCTTGGCCACGACGAACAGCGCGACGACGCCGATCGGGACGTTGATCAGGAAGACCCAGCGCCAGCCGTGCAGGCCGGCCAGCGAGTCGATGCCGGCGAAGAAGCCGCCCAGCACCGGGCCGAGCACGGTGGAGAGGCCGAACACGGCCAGGATGTAACCCTGGTACTTGGCCCGCTCCCGCGGCGGCACGATGTCGCCGAGGATGGTCATGGCCAGCGACATCAGACCGCCGGCGCCGAGGCCCTGCACCGCGCGGAACGCGGCCAGCTGGTACATCGACTGCGCGAACGTCGAGGCGAGCGAACCGGCGACGAAGATGCCGATCGCGGTCAGGTAGAACGGCTTGCGGCCGTAGATGTCGGAGAGCTTGCCGTAGATCGGCGTGACGATCGTCGAGGTGATCAGGTACGCCGTGGTCGCCCAGGCCTGCAGGTCGAAGCCGTGCAGGTCGTTGGCGATCTTGACGATCGAGGTACCCACGATCGTCTGGTCGAGCGCGGCCAGGAACATGCCGCACATCAGGCCGCTCAGGATCGTCACGATCTGGCGGTGGCTCAGCCGTGGTGGTTCCTTCGCCACGGGTTGTTCGACGGTGGTGGTACTCATGCGTTGGCCCCCTTGGCCGGTGCACCGGCGGACGCGTGGGCGTCGGCCAGCTGTGGAGAGTGGTTCTCGATACCTGTGTTGAGCCGGCCGAAGAGGCGGTTCAAGGTCTGGATGTCCCCGTCCGTCCAGTCCCCGAGCACCTCGGCCAGCCACTGGTTGCGCTGCTTGCGGTTCTCTTCGAACACCCGCATGCCTTCGCTCGTCGGCGCGAGCAGGCAGGCCCGCCCGTCTTCCGGGTCGGCCTGGCGCTCGACCAGCCCGTGCTGCACGAGCGAGCTCGACTGCCTGCTGATCGTGGAGATCTCGGAGTGGAGCGACTCGGCGAGCTTGCTGGTGCGCTGCGGGCCCTCGTGGATGAGGGTGAAGAGGATCGCGTACGCCGCCCGTTCGATGCCGTCCGGCCCCTGCTTGGAGACCTGCGACTTCGCCTTGTTGACCAGCCGGACCAAGCGGACGAGCTCGTGCCCGAGCTGGTCGGCGAGGTCCAGCTCGGCCGTGGGCCGGGTGGTGTTCGTTGCCATGACTGATCCTTCAAGGCGTTGGTTGGCGGCTGCAACTAGTTGCCTCAGGCAAGGATGTGCCTTCACTAGCGGATATGCAAGCGGAGTACCTCGTGTTGTGGCAGAACACACTTTAGTTGTCGTATGCAAGCAAGATTCCTCTGGGCTGCTCCTTGGAACAACGGCGGCCGCGGCGGGTTGAGAGGGGTATGACCGACGACACAGCGTTGAAGGACTTCCTCGCCGCCCGCCGCCACGGCGTCCTGGCGACGATCCGCCGCGACGGCCGGCCGCAGCTGTCCACCATCACCTACCTGTACGACCCGGCGTCCGCGACGTTCATCGCGTCGATCACCGAGACCCGGGCGAAGACGAAGAACATGCGCCGCGACCCGCGGGTGACGTTTCACGTGGGCAGCGAGGACGGCTGGAGCTACGTCGTCGCCGAGGGCCGCGCCTCGCTCACCGCCCCGGCCGCGGCGCCGGACGACGACGCGGTGGAAGCGCTGGTCGACTACTATCGCCGCGCCGCGGGCGAGCACCCGGACTGGACCGAGTACCGCGAGGCGATGGTGACCGACCAGCGCGTGCTGCTCACCGTGCACGTCGACAAGCTGCTGGGGCTGGTCCGCTGACTGCTCCGTTACGGCTGGTTTCGAAAGAAGATTTCCGCAGTGCGGACTGTCCGGGCTTACGATGAGGCCATGAGCAACGAAGCTTTGGTCACCCGGCTCCGCGACCTGCTCGGCAAGAGCGCCGTGCTCACCGACTCCGACGTCACCGCGTCCTACGCGCGCGACATGATGCCGCTGGCGCCGTCGGGCACGCCGCTCGCCGTGGTGCTGCCCGCGAACACCGAGCAGGTGCAGGCGGTGGTGAAGGCGTGTGCCGAGGCGAAGGTGCCGATCGTCCCGCGCGGGGCGGGCAGCGGGCTGTCCGGTGCCGCGAACGCCATCGACGGCTGCGTCACGCTGTCGCTGACCAAGCTGAACGAGATCGTCGAGATCGACGCGGGCAACCGGCTGGCGGTCGTCCAGCCGGGCGTGGTCAACCTGGACTTCCGCAACGCCGTGGAGAAGCACGGGCTGTTCTACCCGCCGGACCCGTCGAGCTACGACTGGTGCACGATCGGCGGCAACCTGTCGACCAACGCGGGCGGCCTCTGCTGCGTGAAGTACGGCGTGACGACCGACTCGGTGCTCGGCCTGGAGGTCGTCCTGGCCGACGGATCACTGCTGAAGACCGGCCGCCGCACGGTGAAGGGCGTCGCGGGCTACGACCTGGCGCGGCTGTTCGTGGGCAGCGAGGGCACGCTCGGCGTGATCACGCAGGCGACGGTCCAGCTCAAGCCCCTGCCCCAGGCCCCGGCCACGCTGGTGGCGGGCTTCAGCACGACCGAAGCGGCCGGGGAGGCCGTGGCGCGGGTGGTGCGCGAAGGGCTCGTGCCGTCGCTACTGGAGATCATGGACGCGTCGTCGATCAAGGCGTCGGAGGCGTACCTGAAGACGGACCTCGGCGCGGGGTCGGACTGCCAGGCCCTGCTGCTGGGCCAGTCGGACGCGGGCGGCGAGGTGGCCCGCCGCGAACTGGCGGCGTTGGAGCAGATCTGCGTCGACTGCGGAGCGGACCTGGCGTACACGACGGAGGACCTCGAGGAAGGCCGGATGCTGCTCCAGGCTCGCCGGGTGGTCCTGACGGCGCTGGAGACGTACGGACTGTGGCTGACCGACGACGTGTGCGTGCCGCGGACGCGCATCGCGGAGTTGATCCGCGGCTGCGAGAAGATCAGCTCCGAGGTGGGGCTGCGCATCGCGGTGGTCGGCCACGCCGGCGACGGCAACATGCACCCGACGATCGTGTACCAGCCGGACGACCCCTCGGAGTTCGAGCGGGCGCAGCGGGCGTTCGACGAGATCCTCGAGGTGGGCCTGTCGCTGGGCGGGACGGTGACGGGTGAGCACGGCGTCGGCAAGATCAAGCGCGAGTGGCTGGCACGGGAGATCGGGCCGGTGGGGCTGCGGGTGCACCAGGAGATCAAGCGGGCGCTCGACCCGGAGAACCTGTTCAACCCGGGCTCGATGTTCTCGATGACCTAGGTTGTACTACGATCCTGTACTACACTGGTTTCATGAACCAGGTAGCTGTGCGTGAGCTGAACCAGGACACCGCCGGTGTGCTGGCCAGGGTCAAGGCCGGCGAGGACGTCGAGATCACCGAACGCGGCACGGTGATCGCCCGTATCGTTCCTGCGCAGCCGAGTCCGGTCTCGGCGTTGATCGCTTCGGGAAAGCTGCACCCGGCCTCGGTGACCGGGCCGATGCCGCGCCCGCACGGACCCGTCCGGACCGACCTCGAAGCCGGGGAGCTGGTTCGCGAGCTGCGTGACGACGAACGGTACTGATGATCTACCTGGACACCGCCGCGCTGGTGAAGCTGATCCGGCACGAGGCGGAGAGTGCGACCCTGGTCGACTGGCTGGACGAACGGCAGGGCACCATGCTTGTCACCTCGACGTTGGCCGAGGTCGAAGTATCGAGGGCTCTCCTGCGCAGCGACCCCGCATTGCTCACCGACGTTCCCGCGGTGCTGGCACGGGTCGCCAAGTACGAGATCGACGAAGTGGTGCGCCGGACCGCCGCCGCCTACCCGTCGCCGGACCTCCGCTCGTTGGACGCCATCCACCTCGCCACCGCACACGCGGTGTTCGGCAGGCAGCTCACGTCCTTCGTCACCTACGACAAGCGCCTCCTGGCCGTGGCCGAAGCGCTGGGGCTGCCGACCGACAGCCCGGGTGTCGCCGACCTCAGTCCTTGATGCGCGGGATTCGCTGCGTGACCTCGGGGTCGGCTTCGGCCAGCGCCTTCTTCTCGCGCCGCGACTTCAGGTACTCCAGCCCGATCGGGACCACCGACACCAGCACGATCAGCACGAAGATCGCGTCGACGTTGTCCTTGATGAACGCGATGTTGCCCAGCAGCGAGCCGAGGATCGTGATGCCCGCGGCCCACAGGATGCCGCCGATCACCGTGTACGTGAAGTAGCGCTTCGGGTCCATGCGGCCGATGCCCGCGATCCAGGTGATGAACGTGCGGACGAAGGGGACGAACCGGGCCAGCACCACGGCCTTCGGGCCGTGCTTCTCCAGGAACTCGTGCGTCTTGTCGACGTACTCGCGCTTGAAGAACTTCGAATCCGGCCGGTTGAACAGCTTCGGCCCGACGAAGTACCCGATGTAGTAGCCGACCACGTTGCCGAGCAACGCGGCGACCGTCACCAGCACGCAGACCAGCCACAACGGCGCGTCGAGGGTGCCGTTCGCGATGAACAGGCCCGCCGTGAACAGCAGGGAGTCACCCGGCAGCACCGGGAAGATGCTGCTCTCGATGAAGATGATCAGGCACAGCACCGCGATGACCGGTGTCGTCAGCCCGCTCAGCAGGTGCTGCGGGTCCAGCCATGACGGCAGCAGCGACATCGTGTTGACCGTGCTCTGGGCGAGAATCACCTCGAAAACGGTACAGGGTCACCCTGAGTCGTGACTGAGACCCGGTCAGACCAGGGTCAGCAGGCCGACCACGGACCCCGCGGCGAGTCCCAGCAGCACCGCCAGCAACAAGATCCAGTACGCCGGCAGCTGCGCGGACGTCCGCACCGGCTCCGGCGGCCGCGGGGCGAACGTCGTCGGCGCTTCCGCGTCCAGTGCCGCGCGCTCGCGCTCCAGCGAGTCCGCGCTCGCCCCCGACAGCAGCCCGTACGCCGACGGCAGGTCGCTGGTCGGGACCGCGTCGGTGGCCGGCTCCTTCGGCGAGGCCGAAGAGGTCGGAGAGGCCGGAGAGGCCGCGGAAGGCGCGAAGACGGCTTGCGCGCGAAGGGCGTCCGCCAGCAGCTGCTCGGGGTCCTTCGGCTCGCTCATCTCCGCCCGTCCGCTCGCAGAAACCTACGTACTCAAGGTAGCCGTTCCCACCTCGGCGACCCATTCTCCCCGCCGCAGCACCTTCGCCGGCCGCAGGTCCTGGTCGAGGACCACGATGTCGGCCTGGTAACCGGCGCACAGCATGCCTGCCCGGTCCGCGATGCCGAGCAGCTCGGCCGGCCGCTGCGACGTCGCGTGCACCGCGTCGAGGATGCCGAGTTTCGCACCCCCGACCAGATTGCGGAAGGCGGTGTCCATCGTCAGGGTGCTGCCGGCCAGCGAACCGTTGTCCGCGAGGGTGGCGACGCCGTCGTGGACGTCGACCTCGAGGCGGCCCAGCGTGTAGCGGCCGTCCGCCGCGTCCGTGGCCGACATCGCGTCGGTGATCAGGACCGTCCGGTTGCGGCCCGCGTGCTTCGCCGCCAGGCGGACGACCGTCGGGTGCAGGTGGACCAGGTCGCAGATGAGCTCGATCGTGATCCGCTCGTCGTCCAGCAGCGCGCCGACCGGGCCGGGCTCGCGGTGGTGCAGCGGCCGCATGCCGTTGAACAGGTGGGTCGCCACCGTCGCGCCCGCGTCGATCGCCGGCAGCAGCTGCTCCTCGACGCCGTCGGTGTGCCCGATGGCCGCGATGACGCCGGACTCGGCCAGCTGCCGGACGGCCTTCACGCCGCCGTGCAGCTCGGGGGCGATGGTGACCATCCGGATCGCGCCCTGGCCCGCGCGCAGCAGCTTCTCGACCGTGCCGGTGTCCGGTTCGAGCAGCGTCTCGGGGTCGTGCGCCCCGCAGCGGGCCTTCGAGATGAACGGCCCCTCCAGGTGGATGCCCGCGACCTCGCCGTCCTGGACGAGCTCACGCAGCGCCGCGACCTGCTCACGCAGGATGTCCACCGGGTCGGAAACCAGGCTGGCCAGCATGGTCGTGGTGCCGTGACGGCGGTGCGCTCGCACCGCCGTCAGGAGTTCGTCGGGATCGAGGGAGGTGAACGAAGCACCTCCCCCGCCGTGGCAGTGGGTGTCGATGAACCCGGGCACGACCAGTGCCCCTCCGACGTCCACGTGCTCGCCGGACGGCGGGGTCCCGGAACCCACGCCGGCGATCCGCCCGTCGGTGACGGCGACCCAGCCGTCGTCGAGTACACGGTCCGGGGCGGCGACCCGGCCGCCCATGATCACGAAATCTCCGGCGCCTCTCACGCACCCCAGCATATATTGGTCTGGACCAAGCATGGTGATACGACTCAGTGATCGGAATGGTCCACCCGGGTCACTGTGGGGCTTGCATGGCCTTCTGGAGTGCCTCGAGCGCCCGGCTGGCGGTCGATTTAACGGTACCCTTGGAGATACCTGCGGCCTCAGAGATCTCGGCCTCGCTCAGCCCGCCGTAGTACCGCAGCACCAGCACTTCGCGCTGGCGGGGCGGCAGCTTCGACAGCGCGCTGACCACGGCCTGGTGCTCGCTGGAGAGCATCGCGAGGCTCTCCGCGGAGCGCGCGTTCACCGCGTGCGGGGGCACGTACTCGCGGGCCGTCTTGCGGCGGCGCAGCACGCTGCGCGACCCGTTGACGACCGCGGTGCGCAAGTAGCCGACCGCGGCCGCGGCGTCCCGGAGCCGGCCCCAGTTGCGGTGCAGGCCGGTGAAGGCCTCCTGGACCACGTCTTCCGCCGTCGCGGGCTCGTCGACCAGCAGAATCGCCAGCCGGACCAGCCGCATGCGGTGCTGGCGGTAGAGGTCTTCGAGGGTCAGTGGCGCGGCGGTCTGCGCCGGGGCCGGACCGTCCATGACCCGCAGGTGGCCGAGGGTCGCCTCGACACTGCGTTCCGCATTGCCCTCGAGCATGAACCCCTGCCTGTTCTCGACCCCGGTTTGCACGGTGTGCCGCGTCAGCAGGTTCACGGTATTCACAGCGCTCACACAGGTACTGACGCACGCCCAGCCTATCGGGTTCGGATGCCGGTGCCACAGATCGGATGCTGGTACAGAACCGTGACACGGGTAGCGTCGGACCGGACCACCCCGCGCCGACCCCGGAGATCCACATGGCCTGGTTCCTCGTCGAAATCACCTACGTCCAGGAGAAGATGCCGGACGTCCGGCCGCGCCACCGCGAGTTCCTGAGCAAGCTGGCCGCGGAGGGCCGCGTCGCGGTCGCCGGCCCGCTCGGGGACGGCACCGGCGGCCTCACGCTGTACCAGGCCGACGACGAAGCGCACCTCATGGAGACGATCGACCAGGACCCCTACCACCTGGAAGGCGTCGTCGCGCAGCGGACCGTCCGCGAGTTCAAGCCGGTGATCGGCGCCTGGCTGCCCCAGGAGTCATAGGTCGAGCACGGTGGTGCCGCGGTCGACGCAGATCCGCATGGACCCGCCGTCGGCCGTCGGCACCGCGCACGTCCCGCAGAAGCCCTGCCGGCAGGAGTACGGCGTCCCGGGACGCGCCTCGCGCAGGACGTCGAGGGCGCTCCGGTCGCCCGGCACCGCCAAGACCGCGCCTGACCTGCGCAAAGTCAGCAGGAACGGCTCGCCGGCGACGATCGGCGGCGGGGCGAACCGTTCGAAGTGGACGGCCTTGGCCGCGGTCAGCGCCAGGTCGGTGCGGACACCGGTGATCATCGGCACCGGGCCGCAGCAGTAGACCGACGCGCCGTCCGGGAGCCCGGCCAGGAGCTCGGCGCCGGACGCCGGGATGCCGTACTCGGTGTCGGGGCGGATCCAGACGCGGTCGTCGTCCGGCAGCTCCCCGAGGAACGGCATCGACTCCCGGCTGCGGCCGGTGTAGACCAGCCGCCAGTCCGCGCCCACCGCGATGCAGCGGCGGACCATCGGCAGGATCGGCGTGATCCCGATGCCGCCGGCGATGAACCGGAACGGCCCGGCGCCGACGAACGGGAAGGCCGTCCGCGGGCCGCGCGCGGTGACGCGGGTGCCGGGCACCAGCGCGTGGACCTCGGCCGAGGCGACGCCGATCTTCCGGACGGCGATCCGGTAGTGCGAGCGGTCGCCCGGGTCCCCGCAGAGCGAATACTGCCTGGTCAGGCCGGACGGCAGCACGAGATCGAGGTGCGCTCCCGGCCGCCAGCCCGGGAGCGGGACGCCGTTCGCGAGACGCAGGCTCACGACCCCCTCGGCTTCGGGCCGGACCGTTTCGACGACCAGCGAAAGATCGCGGTCCACTGTGGTCACGGGTGGCCGCCGCCGGCCGCTGAATTGCGACAAACGGCGATAAACGTCCACGACACCCACCAAAGTGGACATCAGGCGATCGGTGCGGTCGCTGCCGTCGAGCCGGGTCGGCCGGCCGAGGGTCACTCCGCCGCCCGGGCCGCGGGGGAACTCGCCAGGTAGGCCACCGCCTGCTCGGTGTTCCCGGTCTCGGACGGGTGGTACGACTTCCGGAAGTACGGCCGGATTTCCCGCACCAGCTGACGCCCGGTCGGCAGCAACCCGCGCCGGGCCGCCCGGCGGTACCCCCGCAGCGACGCGCGTCCGGGGTGGGCCGGGTCGTTGCGCATCAGGTACCGCGTGCCGCGGGCGAAGACCCAGGCCAGCACCGGCGTCACCGCGGCCATGCTGCGGACCCGGCGTCCGTGGCGCCCGTCGAGGTGCATGAACAGGTCGAACGCGACCGACCGGTGCTCGACCTCCTCGGCGCCGTGCCAGCGCAGGAGGTCCAGCATCACCGGGTCGGCGCCCGCGTCCTCCAGGGGCGCGTCGAGCACCCACTGGCCGAGGAACGCCGTGTAGTGCTCGATCGCGGCGATGATCCCGAGCCGCTCGACCAGCCACTCCTCGGCGGCCTTCCCGGTCAGGTCGCGGTCGCCGAGCAGCTTCCGGAACAGCCACTCCATCTGCGCCACGAACGGCCGCACCCGCACACCCGCCGCCTCGAGGTGCGCGGCTGCGCCGTCGTGGGCCTCGGCGTGCACCGCCTCCTGGCCGATGAAGCCGAGGACGTCTTCCTTGAGCCGCTCGTCGCGGATCAGCGGCACCGCCTGCTTGAACACCTCGACGAACCAGCGCTCGCCCTCGGGCAGCGCCAGGTGCAGCACGTTGATGGTGTGCGTGGCCTGCGGTTCGCCGGGGATCCAGTGCAGCGGCAGCGCCGCCCAGCCGAACTTGACGTTCCGGGCCTGCAGGACGAGCTGCTCGTCCTGCGAAGTCATGACGCCCGGCCGGACAGCTCGTAGTCCGCCGGGTCGACCTTGCGGGTCTGGAGCCAGTAGCGCCACGTGAAGCCCGGCCAGATGGTCCGGTTGACGCCCTGGGCGTCGAGGTACCAGCTCTTGCAGCCGCCCTGCGTCCAGACGCCCTTGACCAGCCGGTCCTGGATTTCGCGCTGGAACTCGTCCTGCACACCCGGCCGGACGTCGAGCGCCGCGGCGCCGCGCGAATCGGCGAGCCTGATGGCGTCGACGACGTACCGCGACTGCGACTCGATCATGAACACCACGGAGTTGTGGCCGAGCGCGGTGTTCGGGCCCAGCAGGAAGAACAGGTTCGGGAAGCCGGAGACGGTAATGCCCTTGTGCGTCCGCATGCCCTCGCTCGCCCACTCCTTGGCGAGGTTGCGGCCGTCGACGCCGGTGATGTCGAGGTACTCCAGCGCGTCGGTCACCTTGAAGCCGGTGCCGTAGACGATCGCGTCGACCTCGTGCTCGACGCCCGCGGAGTCGACGATCGAGTGCGCCTTGACCTCGCGGATGCCGTCGGTGTTCACCTCGACGTTCGGCCGGTCCAGCGCCGGGTAGTAGTCGTTGGAGATCAGGACGCGCTTGCAGCCCATCGTGTAATCGGGCGTGACCTTCTTGCGCAGCGCGCGGTCCTTGATGCCCTTCGCGATGTTCCGCTTCGCGATCAGCTCGCCGGCCTTCATGATCGCCGGGTGGCCGTTGAAGCCGATGGCCCGCGCTTCGAGGAGCCAGTACAGCGCGTTGCGGTAGAGGCGCTGGGTGCCCGGGACGCGCTTGAACAGCGTCTGCGCCCACGACGGCATCGCGTGGTCGGGCTTGGGCATGATCCACGGCGGCGTCCGCTGGAAGAGCGTCAGCTCGGCGACGTCCGGGGCGATCTTCGGCACGAACTGGACGGCGCTGGCGCCGGTGCCGACCACGGCGACCTTCTTGCCGCGCAGGTCGTAGTCGTGGTTCCAGCGCGCGGAGTGCCAGGTCTGACCCTGGAAGTTCGCGATCCCGGGCAGCTCGGGGAGCTGCGGGATGTGCAGGCCGCCGACGCCGGAGACGAGGAACTGCGCGACGAACTCGCGGCCGTCCTTCGTGGTCGCCGTCCAGCGGCGTTCGCCCTCGTCCCAGTGCGCGCCGGTCAGCTCGACGCCGAAGCGGATCTTCTCGCGCAGCCGGTACTTGTCCGCGACCCCCTTGAGGTAGTCGAAGATTTCCGGCTGCGGCGAGAACGACCGCGACCAGCCCGGGTTCTGCTCGTACGAGAACGAGTACATGTGCGACTGCACGTCGCACGCGCACCCGGGGTAGGAGTTGTCGCGCCAGGTGCCGCCCACCTCGGTGGCCTTCTCCAGGATCACGTAGTCCCGGATGCCGGCCTTCTCGAGCTGGATCGCCTGGCCGAGCCCGGAGAACCCGGTGCCCACGATCACGACCTTGAACCGCTCGGTCATCTGTCGGCCTCCGCTGCGTCGGGGATCCTGCCCAGATGACGTTACCTCAGGTAACAGTTACTTGGAAGTACTGCCTACCGATCAGTACGTCCCGCCGAGCTTGCCGTGGTTCCAGCTCACGACCTTGGTCGGCCGGAAGACCAGCCCGATGCGTTTCGCGGCCTGACCTGCGATGAAGGCCTGCAGTTCGGCCGGTGCGGGGTCGCCCGGCTTGGCTCCCGAGTAGCGCTGCATCAGCGCCGTCCCCATCCGGGTGACCTCGTCGACGTCCTCGACGAGCTCGACGTCGGCCTCGAACGAGACGCCGCGGAGCTTCTCGTAGCTGTCGCCGTCCTCGACCAGCACGGTCGCCTCCGGCAGGCGGCGGAGGTTCTTCGCCTTCTGCGACGTGCCGTACGTCCAGGTCGCGACGCCGTCCTCGTGCGGGAAGTACCAGAGCGGCGCGAGGTGCGGGCGGCCGTTCGGGCCGATGCTGGCGACGTTGATGACCTTCTGCTCCGCGAGGTACGCGCGCACCTCGTCCTCGGTCATCCTGATCTGGTCGCGACGGGACATCTTCACCCCTTGGTGGCGGCCCGCCCGCCGTGGCCGGTGACCGCCGACTCGAACGCGCCGCGGGCCTCGATGTCGGCCAGCGCGGCCTTGTCCGCCGACGGTACCCGGCTGCGCGAGCCGATCTCGATGACCGGCGGGAGGAAGGCGCGCAGCAGCTTCAGCCCGCCGACCCAGCGCGGCACGTGGATGGTCCGGGCGCGCTTGAGAATGCCGGCTTCGAGGTCGTCCAGGGCCACGTCCAGCGGGTACGTCTTGCCGATCAGACCGGGCATCGACGCGCGGAGCTTGCCGAACACCGGGTGCGCGTCGGCGCTCTCGACCAGGTCGGTGCGGATCCACGTCGGGTGCGCGACGCCGACCTTGACGCCCAGGTGGGCGACCTCGGCGCGCAGGCTGTTCGAGAAGGCTTCGACGCCGGCCTTCGCGGCGGCGTAGTTCGCCATGCCGGGCGCATGCGTGATCGCGGCGAGGCTGGAGATCGCCAGCAGGTAGCCCTTGCGCTCGATGACGTGCGGGAGCGTGACGCGGAAGGTGCGCCAGACGCCGAGGAGGTCGACCTCGATGACCTTCTCGAACGCGGCCCGGTCGACCGAGCGGACGAAGCCCGCGGTCGCGATCCCGGCGTTGGCGATGACGATGTCGATCCCGCCGAAGTGCTCGACGACGCCCTTGGTCGCCTGCTCGAGGGCGTCCCAGCTGGTGACGTCGGCTTCCCACGCGTGGGCGTTCGGCCCGATCCGGTCGGCGACCTTCTGCTGCTCCTCGGCTTCGAGGCCGACGAGGGCGACCTTGGCGCCGCGCGCCGCCAGCCGTTCGGCCAGCCCGGCGCCGATGCCGCGAGCGGCGCCGGTGATCAGCACGACCTTGCCGTCGACCTTCTTGGTGCCGCTCAGCAGCGAAAACGGGTTGGCCACGGTGCCCTCCTAGACGTCACTTGAGGGCACCGTACCTCAACTTACCCGCAGTAAGCTACCCAGAAGTAGGGTCTTAGGCCTCGCTCAAGGCGGTGACTTCGGCGTCGGTCAGCTCGAGGGAAACCGACGCGACGAGGTCGGTCAGCTGCTCGGGCGTCCGGGCACTGGCGATCGGCGCGGCGACCGTCGGCTGCTGCCGCAGCCAGGCGAGCGCCACCGTGGCGACCGAAACGCCGTGTGCCTGCGCGACTTCGTCCAGCGCGGCGAGCACGCGCTCGCCATCGGCGTCCAAATAGGACGCGGCGCGGGCGGCGCGCGGGCTGTCGCCGGTCTCGTTCTTCGTGCGGTACTTGCCGGTGAGGAAGCCCTTCGCGAGGGCGAAGTACGGCAGCGTGGCCAGGCCCTCGCGCGCGACGATCGGGGCGAGGTCGCGCTCGTAGTCCCGCTCGACGAGGTTGTAGTGCGGCTGCAGCACGGCGTACCGCGCGAAGCCGTTCTGGTCCGAAATGGACAGTGCCTCGGCGAGCCGTTCGGCGGTGTAGTTGGACGCGCCGAGGTAGCGGACCTTGCCCGCGCGGACCAGGGTGTCGAACGCGCTCAGCGTCTCTTCGAGCGGCGTGTCCCGGTCGTCGATGTGGGCGTAGTAGAGGTCGATGTGGTCGAGCTGCAGGCGCCGCAGCGAGTCCTCGGCCGCGGCCTGGATGTTCTTCGCCGACAGGCCGGGCCGCTCCTGCCACCCGCCGACCTTCGTGGCGACGACGAAGTCGTCACGCCGGCCGCCCGCGGCCAGCCAGCGGCCGAAGATCTCCTCGGAGCGGCCGCCACCGCCGTAGAGGTCGGCGGTGTCCACGAAGTCGCCGCCGGCGGCGGCGTAGGCGTCGAGCACGGCGTGCGACTGCGGTTCGTCGGCCGTCCAGCCGAAGACGTTCCCGCCCAGGTTGAGGCCGTAGACGTCGAGGTCGGTGTTGCCCAGCTTGGTCATGCTCCCGACGTTAGTCTTCCCGGCTCGTGGGAACCGGGAGGAAATCCGGTACTTCGTGCGTTGGGGTGTTCTATGGCTATCGAACTGGGCAAGCTCGGGATCTGGCGGTACCACGGAGGTGTCGACGCGAAGTTCGCCGCGGAGGCGGAGAAGCTCGGCTACGGCGCGATCTGGCTGGGCGGTTCGCCCGGCGCCGGCGACCTGGACTCCGTCGACGACCTCCTGGGAGCAACGGACTCGCTGGTCATCGCGACCGGCATCGTGAACATCTGGCAGGACGAGCCCGCGTCGATCGCAAAGGTGTACGAGCGGCTCGCGGGCAAGTACCCGGACCGCTTCCTCCTCGGCATCGGCGCGGGCCACCGCGAAGCGACGAAGGAGTACAAGAAGCCGTACGCGGCGCTGGTCGACTACCTGGACGGCCTCGACGCGGCCGGCGTCCCGGCTTCCGGACGCGCGCTGGCGGCGCTCGGGCCGAAGGTGGTGGAGCTGTCGGGTACGCGCACGGCGGGTGCGCACCCGTACCTGACGACGCCGGAGCACACCCGCTCGGCGCGCGAAATCCTCGGTGCGGGTCCGCTGCTGGCCCCGGAGCACAAGGTCGTCCTGTCGACCGACGCCGCCGAGGCCCGCGCGATCGGCCGTCAGACGGTGAAGTACTACCTCGGGCTGTCGAACTACGTCGCCAACCTGCGGAAACTCGGCTTCACGGACGAAGACCTCGAGGGCGAGGGCAGCGACCGGCTGGTCGACGCGCTGGCATTGCACGGCGACGCGGCGACGATCGCCCGCGGCCTGGCGGGCCACCTCGAGGCGGGAGCGGACCAGGTCATCGTCCAGGTGCTCAACGAGGACCCGTGGCCGGCGTACCGCGCGCTGGCCGCCGAGCTGGTGTGATCCCCGTCCGGCCGCCGGTTCCCCGGCGGCCGGACGCGCTCCTTCTGAACCGATCCGACGTGCGGAGAAGTCCATCCATGCCCCCGCCGCCACCCTCAACGGAGCAGCGGAGCTGCGCTGTCTTGGATTCTTCCCGGGGACCGGTGTGCGGTGGCGGTCCACCTCGTACGATGCGGTCGGGACCACCCTGTGCCAAGGAGGAGTAACGATGCCCATCGCCACCCCCGAGGTCTACGCGGAGATGCTCGACCGGGCCAAGGCGAACGAGTTCGCCTACCCGGCCATCAACGTGACCTCGTCCGAGACCGTGAACGCCGCCATCCGCGGGTTCGCCGAGGCGGAGAGCGACGGGATCATCCAGTTCTCCACCGGCGGCGCGGAGTTCGCGTCCGGCCAGAAGGTCAAGGACATGGTGACCGGCGCGACCGCGCTGGCGGAGTTCGCGCAGGTCGTCGCGGCCAAGTACGACGTGAACGTCGCGCTGCACACCGACCACTGCCCGAAGGACAAGCTGGACGGCTTCGTCCGCCCGCTGATCGAGATCTCGGCCGAGCGCGTCAAGAACGGCCAGAACCCGCTGTTCCAGTCCCACATGTGGGACGGCTCGGCGATCGACCTCGACGAGAACCTCGAGATCGCCCAGGAACTGCTGGCCAAGACGGCGGCGGCCAAGATCATCCTCGAGGTCGAGATCGGCGTCGTCGGCGGCGAAGAGGACGGCGTCGAGGCGGAGATCAACGAGAAGCTGTACACGGCCGAAGGCGACTTCCTCAAGACGATCGACGCCCTGGGCGCGGGCGACCGGGGCCGCTACCTGCTGGCGGCGACGTTCGGCAACGTCCACGGCGTGTACAAGCCGGGCAACGTCAAGCTCCGCCCGGACGTCCTGAAGGGCGGCCAGGAGGCGGCGGCGAAGAAGCTCGGCCTGGAGGCGGGTTCGAAGCCGTTCGAGCTGGTCTTCCACGGTGGTTCGGGTTCGCTGCCGGAGGAGATCCGCGAGGCGGTGTCCTACGGCGTCGTGAAGATGAACGTCGACACGGACACGCAGTACGCGTTCACCCGCCCGATCGTCGACCACTTCTTCAAGAACTACGACGGGGTTCTGAAGATCGACGGCGAGGTCGGGAACAAGAAGGTGTACGACCCCCGCTCGTACCTGAAGGCCGCGGAGGCCGGCATGGCGGCTCGCGTCGTCGAGGCGTGCCAGGCGCTGGGCTCGGCGGGGACGAAGCTCAAGTAGTCACCCGCGAAGGGGCCGCCACGGTTGCGTGGCGGCCCCTTCGTCGTGTTCAGACCGATTCGGCGACCGAGCGCCGCGCCGCCCACTTCCGGGTCAGCGGTTCCGCGCCGGCCCAGAGGGCGAACACCCCGCCCAGCACCACCAGCGCCGTCCAGTACGCCGCCGGCGGGGCCGACTCCGTGTGCGCGTCACCCAGCACCCACGGCCGGAACTGCGACTGCAGCCAGAACGCCCCGTACCCGAACGCCGTCACCAGCAGCGCCCCCGCGCCGGCCTGGACCAATCCGGAACCGATGGCGAACGCCACGTCCACCGCCAGGCCCACGAACAGCAGGTAGAACGGCACCGTCGACACCGGGAAACCCAGCCCGAGCAACAGCGGCCACATCACCGAGCGGTAAGCCACGTACGCCAGCGCCACCGAAGTGGCCGCCCAGCGGAAGCCCAGCGTCCGGCGCGCCACGACCAGGATCAACGCCATCACGCCGATGCCCCACAGCGGGTACACCCACGACGGGATCGGCATCGTGAAGTGCAGCACCGCCGTCCGGTCGACCGGGTGGCCGATCTGGTTGGCCGCGAAGTCCAGCAGCGACTTCTCCGCCTCCGGCTCCCCGCGCTCCCACGCGCGCAGCCCCAGGATGCCGTACTCCTGCTGGCCGTTCGGGAAGAACGTGTTCTCCAGGAAGAACGCCCACAGCGCCAGCAGCACGCCGGTGCGGAAGCGGCCCGGCGGCGCGAACTTCAGCCAGGCCAGGAGCACGCCCGCCTGCATGATGCCCGTGCCCAGGTACAACATCATGTGGGACGGGCTCCACGCGGTCAGGTCGAGGCCGTTGACGCGGTGGTTGATCACGTCCAGCGGGGCCGCGACCAGGAACGTCAGCAGGCCGATCTGCATCAGCCGCAGCGACCGCTTGTCGCAGCCCAGGCCCGTGTAGCTGTGGATCGCCACCAGCACCACGATGATCACCGTGCCGACGGTGTTGATCAGGTGCGGGGGCGCCAGGTCGTCGCGCAGCCACCTGAAGTGCCACGACATGTCCCACGACGAGCCGACCAGCTTGAACGCGAACGCCGCCAGCCACATCCCGTAGCAGAACCGGAGCACCCAGTCCGGGGTCGGCTGCCCGGGGGCGCCGCGGTGCCAGTGCCGCGTGAAGAACAGCCGCGTCTTGGCGACGGGGCTGCGCGGGATCACGTCCACCGGGACGTCGACTGCCTTGGCCATGCCGGACATCATGGCCGGTCATGGTCACGAGTGGGCCAAGACCGTGGCAAACGACGCGAAAATCGGGGTTCCCCCGACCTTCTTCCCCACCACCACCCTCAACGGAGGCGCTTCGCGCCCAGGGTTCACCCGTAGGGGTCACAGACTTGCCCGGAGCGGCCCCGGCTTGGCAGGGTGTCGCGCCATGATGCCGAAACGAGTTGTCGCGGGCGTGCTCGTCGCCGCCCTGGTGCTGGCCGGAGCCGGGGTGCTCGGGAGCCTCTTCCTGTAGGGGCACAATGACCCCATGACGCACAACCTGCTCGGCCCCGAGCCGACGCTGCTGCCCGAGCACACCGCCGCCCAGGCCGCGCTCGACGCCGGGAGCGACCCGGCCACCGTCGCGGCCGAACACCCCGACTACAGCGAGGCGTGGGCTTCGCTGGCCGAGAAGGCCTTCGACGCGGGCGAGACCGTCGCCGCGTACGCGTACGCCCGCACCGGCTACCACCGGGGCCTCGACCAGCTGCGCCGCGCGGGCTGGAAGGGCTTCGGCCCGGTGCCCTGGTCGCACCGCCCCAACCAGGGGTTCCTCCGCGCCCTCGCCGTCCTGGGCAAGGCCGCCGGCAAGATCGGCGAGACCGAGGAGCACGAGCGCTGCAAGACCTTCCTCGCCGACTCCGACCCCGCCGCCGCGGAAGCCACCGGCCTGAAGTGACCCACCGGTCGTGAGTGGTAAGGCGGGTTCTAACCCGCCTTACCACTCACGACCGGCGGGCGAGTGTCAGTACTGGCGCTGCGGCAGCGCGGCCTTGGCCGACGCCTGGTCGAACTCGGTTTCCTGGGTCTCGATGCGGGCGGGCACCTGCTCGCCGGCGGCGACCTTCTTGACCAGGTCCATCAGCTGCGGGCCGAGCAGCGGGTTGCACTCGACGATGTGGTTGATCTTGCCGTCGGCCAGCGCCTGCATGCCGTCCTTGACCGCGTCCACGGAGACGATCTTGATGTCCTTGCCCGGGACCTTGCCCGCGGCTTCGATGGCCTCGATGGCGCCGAGGGCCATGTCGTCGTTGTGGGCGTAGAGGACGTCGATCTTGGGCTGGGACTTCAGGAAGGCCTCCATGACCTCCTTGCCCTTGGCGCGGGTGAACTCACCGGTCTGCGAGGCGACGATCTTGTACTTCGGGTCGGCCGCGATGACGTCCGCGAAGCCCTTCTTGCGGTCGTTCGCCGGGGCCGAGCCGGTGGTGCCCTGCAGCTCGACGATGTTCACCTGGCCGGTGGCGCTGCCGTACTCCTTGGTCAGCCACTCCCCCGCCTTCTTGCCCTCGGCGACGAAGTCGGAGCCGAGGAAGGTCTTGTAGAGCGACTTGTCCGGCGAGTCGATCGCGCGGTCGGTGAGGATGACCGGGATGTTGGCGGTCTTGGCTTCCTTCAGGACGGTGTCCCAGCCGGACTCGACGACCGGCGAGAAGGCGATGACCTTGACCTTCTGCTGGATGTACGAGCGGATCGCGGAGATCTGGTTCTCCTGCTTCTGCTGCGCGTCGGAGAACTTCAGCTCGATCCCGGCGGTCTTGGCCGACTCCTGGATCGACTTCGTGTTCGCCGTCCGCCAGCCGCTCTCGGCGCCCACCTGGGCGAAGCCGAGCGTGACGGCCCCGCCGGACGAACCGCCGGACGAACCGCCACTTCCGCAGGCGGTGAGCAGCACGAGTCCGGCCGCCGCGGCCGCCGCGGCGGCCCATCGCTTCTTCAGCACGTTCACTCCTCGATCGACGATGATCAGTGGGAAAACCTGGGTGGGGACTACTCGGGTGGAGATCTCTGGTGCGTGTTAGCGCTAACAATCCCTCGGGAACCACCAGGTCCCCGCCGGCCGCCGCGCTACCGCGGTCCGGTGCTCTCGCGCACGATCAACTCGGGGACGACCAGGGCGCGCGCGTGCCGGTCGCCTCCGTCCATCCGCCCGGCCAGCAGGCCGAACGTACGCCGTCCGACTTCGATGAAGTCCTGGCGCACCGTCGTCAGCGGCGGCGTGAAGTACGCCGCCTCGGGGACGTCGTCGAAGCCCGCCACGCGCACGTCCCGCGGCACCGAGATGCCCGCTTCGGCGAACGCGCGCAGCAAGCCCAGTGCCATCTGGTCGTTGCCGGCGAAGACGGCGTCCAGATCCTTTTCCTTGGCGAGGGATCGCCCCGCCTCGTACCCGGAACGCGAGCTCCAGTCGCCGCGGATCACCCGCGGGGCCCCGACGCCGTGGCGTTCCAGGGTTTCCCGCCAGCCGAGTTCGCGGTCACGGGCCTCCAGCCAGTCCTCCGGCCCGGCGATGTGCCACACCGTGCGGTGGCCCAGCGCCAGGAGGTGTTCGGTGGCCCGGCGGGCACCGTCGCGCTGGTCGACGGAGATGACCGGCACCGGTGCCGCCTCCCCGCCGCCGACCGCGACGACCGGGAAGTCCGCGGGCGCGGCTTCCAGCGCCCGGCCCGCGCTGACGTGCGGGGCGATCACGATGACGCCCTCGACCGCCTGGCGGCGCAGGTTCTCCACCGCGTCAGCGATCGACGACCGGCCCGGCCGGCTGACACTCGAGATGGTGATCGCGTACCCGGCTTCCCGGGCGGCGTTCTCGATGCCGTACAGCGTGCTGGCCGGACCGTACAGATTGGACTCGAGCGCGACGACGCCGAGCGTGCCGGTCCGCCCGGTGACCAGCGCCCGGGCCGCCGAATTGGGCCGGTAGCCCAGTTCCTCGATGGCCGCGAGCACCCGGGCCCGGGTCTCGGGGCGCACCGGGCCGGTCCCGTTGATCACCCGGGACACGGTCATGTGGGACACGCCCGCCACGCCCGCGACGTCGGTCAGGCTGGGCTGCCGCGTCCCGGCGGCGGTCGCCCGGACGGGGCCGCCGGAGCGGGGTCGTTCGGCCACCGGCGTCCCCTTCCGTCCGCTCCGACATGGTCTGCGTCACCTGTTCCGGTGACGACGAGGAGTTAGTGTTAGCGATAACACCCACGGGGTCAACCCCGGGTCGCGTAACGGTCTAGTCACGCGCCCTTCACCTCGGCCCGCCGACGAATTCGACGGCGCGACCTGCGCGGAGCGTCGTTTGAAATTCACCGCCCGTCAGCACCGCCCGGTGTTCAACGGCATGTTCGCGCCTCCCGCGGGGCGCTTACCACACGCCTTCGACGACTCCCGGTCCCGGGGGTCAGAACGCCACCGTGGCGGCGACGGGCAGGTGATCGCTGCCGGTCGCGGGCAACGTCCAGGCCGCGACCGGGCGCACCCCCGACACGAAGACCTGGTCGATCCGCGCCAGCGGCAGACCGGCCGGCCAGGTGAAGCCGAACCCGTCGCCCGCTTCTTCCTGCGCGGCCTGCATCCGGGCGGTGATCGGCGCGAGCGCCCGGTCGTCCGCCGTGCCGTTGAAATCGCCGACGAGCACCGTCCGCGGCGCGGATTCCGCGGCGACGGCGTCCGCCAGCAGGCCCATCGCCTCGTCGCGGCCGTTCGCGGTGAAGCCGGCGTCGAGCCGGACCCGCACCGAAGGCAGGTGGGCCACGAAGAGTGCCACCGGGCCCTTCGGAGTGTCCACTGTGGTCCGCAGCGCGCGGGTCCACGGCATGATCGCCACCGGCTGCGTGTCGCGCAGCGGGAAGGTGCTCCAGACCCCGACCGTGCCCTGGACCGAGTGGTACGGGTAGCCCGCCGCGAGGGCGTCCTCGTACTTCGGCACCTCGGACTTCTTCAGCTCCTCGAGCGCGATCACCTGCGCGCCCGCCGCGGCCAGGGCGCGAGCGGTGCCCACCGGGTCGGGGTTCTCGTCGTTGACGTTGTGCGAGACGACCGTGAGGTCCCCGCCCGGCGTGCGCTTGTCGAACAGCCGGCCGCCGAAGGACCCGCCCCAGGCCAGCACCGGCAGCAGGAGGGCGACCAGAGCGAGCGGGGCGCGCCGGACCAGGGCCGCGACCAGCAGCGGCACGACGAGCAGGCCGGTCCAGGGCAGGAACGTCTCCAGCAGGCTGCCGGCGTTGCCCACCCAGTTGGGCACCAGCGGGTGCGCGACCAGCAACAGCGCGGTCAGGACGGCGAAGGCGGCGGTGACCCGGCCCCGCCGCCACGTCGCCGCACGGGTGGCGGAGGGCCGATCGGCCGTCGCGGTCATCGGGTGGCCGCCGGGAGCTCGCGCTGGACCGCGGCGATGAGCGTCGCGCTGTTCTCCAGGGCGGCCCGCAGCCCGGCGGCCGGCGACCCGCCCGGGTTCTGGTGCAGGACGACGCCGAGGATCAGCGCACCGTTGCCGGCCCGCGCGGCCCACATCAGCGCCCCTCCGGCCGCGGTGGACGAGCCGGTCTTCAGCCCGATCACGCCGTCGCGGCCGAGCAGGGTGTTCGTGTTGACGACCGCGCCCGGCACGCCGTCGATCCGCAGGCTGGGCGTGGCGACGATGGCCCGGATCACCGGGTTCTTCATCGCCTCGCGGGCCAGCCGCAGCTGGTCGGTCGCGGTGCTCGTGGTCGAGTCCTCGACGCCGCTGGCGCCGGTGTAGGTGGTGCTGGTCATGCCCAGCGCGGCGGCCTCGCGGTTCATCTTCGCGACGAAGGCCTCCTGGCTGCCGGCGTCCCACCGGGCGAGCAGCCGGGCGACGTTGTTCCCGGACGGCACGAGCATCAGGGCGAGCAGGTCCCGCTCGCTCAACCGGCGTCCCGCACGGACCGGCGCGCTCGATTCCTCGGCCGAGGCCGACTCGGCTTCGGCCTGCTCGTCGACGGTGATCTCCGGACCGGCCTCGCCGGGGCCGAGCGGGTGGTCCTTGAGCACGACGTAGGCGGTCATCACCTTGGTGACGCTGGCGATCGGCACCGGCCGCTGCTCACCCCGGCTGCCGAGCGAGCCCAGGTTCTGGACTTCGACGCTCGCCTGGCCCCCGGCGGGCCACGGCAGCGGGAGGTCGACGTCCGGACGGGCGGCGAAGGCCCGGCCGGCGGTCTCGGGCGGGAAGACGACCCAGCAGGCGGCGGCGAGTGCCACGGCCACGGCGGCGGCGATCCCCGCGGCCAGGGGCGGGATGCGGGTGCGGGCCATCGGTCTCCTCCGGGTGCCGGGTGCGCCGGGTGCGCACCCCGCTCACTCTGTCCGGGGAAGATCGCCGGTTCGTCGGGGATGTTCGACAGGTGTGACCCAGGAATGTCCCGATCCGGTACCAAAGCCGAAGGGACCTTCCCCGCCCGCGACGGGAGGAAGGTCCCTTCGGCCCGGCGGTCAGGCCGTCGAACGCTGGATGCAGTCCAGTCCCAGGCCGAGCGGGGTCGCCACGTACTGGCAGACGTGCGACGCGTGCGCCTGGTCGGTCTGCGTGCAGGCGACCGGCACCCCCATCAGGTCGACCGAGCAGTACGCGTAGAACTGGGTCGAGCTGCCCGGCACCGGGTCCGCCGAAGCCGGCGTGGCCGCGGCGACGACCGCGGAAACCGTGAGTGCAGCGGCCATGGCCCAAGAAGCGATCCGGGTGTTCATCGTGCTCTCCTTCCGCCGAGCTTTCCCCTGTGCGCCAAGGGGTTCACCGGGGAGAATGCCCCGTCGAACGTCTCTTCAGCTCGGCGTCACCGGAAAGTGTTACGGCGCCAGCGTTCACGTACGTGACCATCGTTCATCCTGTTGACTGCGCTCGGGCCGGTGACCTATAAAGGGAACGTCCGGGTGTCCGCCGCACACCTCCGCAAGTTCCGCTGTTCCGGAGGCCATCGGTGTTCCCACACCCCTCGTCGCGCCGCGCCGTTTTCCTCGGCGCCGCCAGTGTTTCCACCGTCCTCGCCGTCACCGTCGCGCTCGGCGGGCCGCCGTCCGCCCGGGCCGCCGGCGCCGCACTGTCGGCCACCTTCGCGCGGACGTCGGTCTGGACCGGGGGCTACGGCGGTGGCTACACGATCACCAACCGCGGCGACACCACCGCCACCGGCTGGACCGTCGAGTTCGACCTGCCCGCCGGCTCGGCCGTCAGCAGCTCGTGGAGCAGCGTCCGCACGCAAGCCGGGCAGCACTACCGGTTCACCAACGCCGGCTTCAACGGCACAGTCCCGCCCGGCGGCACCGAGAACTTCGGCTTCAACGTCAGCGGCGCCGGCCTCCCCACCGGCTGCACCGTCAACGGCACGCCCTGCGGCGGCGGCCAGGTGACCACGACCCCCACCACCTCGGCCACGACGACGACACCGACGTCGACGACCACCACCACGGCCCCGCCCGCGGGTGACACCGTCGACGTCGCCACGGCCGCCCAGCTCCAGGCCGCGCTGGCGAACGCCGTCCCGGGCCAGGCGATCCGGCTCGCCGCCGGCACCTACCGCGGCTCCTTCGTCACCACGAAGGCCGGCACCGCGGCCCGGCCGATCACGCTGTCCGGCCCGGCGAACGCCGTCCTGATCAACGACGGCCCCTCGGGCGACGCCCCCGACTGCCCGGTACCGACCGCCGGCTGGGACTCCGGCTACGGCCTCTGGCTCGCGAACGCGCCCTACTGGACCCTGCGCGGGTTCACCGTGCAGGACTCGAAGAAGGGCATCGTCGCGGACAACTCGCCGCACACCACCATCGACGGCGTCACCGTCCACCACATCGACGAAGAGGCCGTGCACTTCCGCCGTTCCTCGGCCGACAGCGTGCTGAAGAACTCCACGATCACCTACACCGGCCTGGTCCAACCCGGCTATGGCGAAGGCGTCTACCTCGGCTCGGCGAACTCCAACTGGGGCTGCCACGGCAACACCGGCGGCGTCGACCGCGGCGACCGGATCCAGGTGCTGGACAACCACATCGGCCCGTTCATCGCCGCCGAGCCGATCGACGTCAAGGAAGGCACCTTCAACGGTGTCATCCGCGGCAACACCTTCGACGGCCGCGGCATCACCGGCCAGAACTCGGCGGACTCCTGGATCGACGTCAAGGGCATCGGCTACACGATCGAAGGCAACACGGGCACGTTCGCCCCGCCCGGTACGTTCGCCAACGGCTACGAGAACCACAACACGAGCACGAGCCCGTCGTTCGACAACGGCTGCGGGAACGTGTGGCGCGGCAACAAGTCCGACCTCGGCGGCGTGGGCGCCTACGCGATCAAGATCAGCTCGGTGTCGAAGTGCGCGGCCAACCCGAACGTGGTGTCCGCGTCGAACACGGTGACGAACGCCCGCTCGGGATTGACGAACATCCCGGTCACGCCGTGACGGCTCAGGGCACGATCGCGTCGACGTACCCGCCGTCCACCCGCACGGCGGCACCCGTGGTCGCCGACGCGAACGGCGAACTCAGGTACACCACCAGGTGGGCGATCTCCTCGGGCTCGATCAGGCGCTGCAGCAGCGATTGCGGGCGGTGCTGCTTCATGAATTCGCGCTGGGCCTGTTCCCACGGCAGGTCCTTGTCCACCAGTTCGTAGACGAAGTCCTCCACGCCGCCGGTGTGGGTCGGCCCGGCGATCACGGCGTTGACCGTGACGCCGGTGCCGGCCGCGTGCTTGGCGAACCCGCGGGACACGCCGAGCAGCGCGGTCTTCGACACTCCATAGTGGATCATCTCGGCCGGGATGACGATCGCGGAATCGCTGGCGATGTACTGGATCCGGCCCCATCCCCGGTCGGTCATGCCCGGCAGGTACGCGCGGGTGAGCCGGACCGCGGCCAGGACGTTGACCTCGAAGTAGTGCCGCCAGTCGGCGTCGGTGATTTCGAGGGGCTCCTGGGCGCCGAAGATGCCGAGGTTGTTGACCAGGATGTCGGTGTCCGGCACCTCCTCGACCACCTGGGCCGCGCCGGCCTCCTCGGACACGTCGCCGGGAGCCGGCAGGAAGTCCGCGTCCGGCAGGTCTTCGCGCAGCCGCGCGATGGCCTTGTGGACGCCGGTCTCGCTGCGGCCGTTGATCGCGACCCGCGCGCCCGCCGCGGCGAGGCCCGCCGCGATCGCCGCGCCGATGCCCTGGGTGGAGCCGGTGACGAGTGCCGTCTTCCCGCTCAGGTCGACCCGCATCGTGAAAGCCCTCTCTCGCTCGCGTGCCTCCCCGGGGCCGATTCAAGCACAGCTCCCCGGAGCCCACCGGCTGGAAATCCGGTTGCCCTCCCCCCTGGCGGCGGTCACGATCTGCGCATGACCACGTATCGCACCCCGCTCCTGCCGACCGTCGCCGCGACCACCGCGCCGGTCCAGCAGCAGCCGGGCCGTCCGCGGGGGTCGATCACCCCGGCGCCGTGAGCGCCGCGCTGCTCGCCGGCCTGGTCGCCGGCTACGGCATCGCGATCCCGGTCGGCGCCGTGGGGACGTACCTGGTGGCCCTCAGCGCCCGCACGTCGCTCCGGACCGGCCTCGCCGCGGCGCTCGGCGTCGCGACCGCCGACGGGGTGTACGCGCTGGTCGCCGTGCTCGGCGGGGCCGCGATCGCGGGCGTCATCACGCCGGTCGCCGGTCCGCTGCGGTGGGCCTCGGCCGCCGTGCTGATCGTCCTCGCCGCCCACGGCGCCCTGCGTGCGGTGCGCTCCCACCGCGCGCCGGTCCCCCGGCCGGTGACACCGCTCGCGCCGGGCCGCGCCTACGTGAGCCTGCTCGGCATCACGCTGGTCAACCCGGCCACGGTCGTCTACTTCACCGCCCTGGTGGTCGGCGACCGCGCCGGCGACACCGTCCCCGTGCTCGACCAGGTGGTGTTCGTGCTCGCGGCGTTCGCCGCGTCGGCGAGCTGGCAAGCCGCCCTGGCCGGCGGCGGGGCGT
Organism: Amycolatopsis sp. NPDC004772; assembly: GCF_053601215.1. Classification (NCBI taxonomy): domain Bacteria; kingdom Bacillati; phylum Actinomycetota; class Actinomycetes; order Pseudonocardiales; family Pseudonocardiaceae; genus Amycolatopsis; species Amycolatopsis sp. NPDC004772. The sequence continues at coordinate 689 of NZ_JBSGBK010000065.1, read as the reverse complement.
TGCTCGGGCGGGTCCTGACCGGCCCGCGGGGCCGGCTGGTGACGGCGCTCGTGTCGAGCGCGGTGATCACCGCGCTCGCCGTCCGCCTCGTGCTGCCCTGAGCCCGGCCACCCGGGCTCACCGGCCGCGTGGCGGTGAGGAACGGCAGCGCACTGACGGCCACCTGCCCCGCAGGCGGGGCCGGCGGAACGGCCCCCACGATCCGTTCGCCGGTAGGCCACCGCGACCTTCAGCGCGGCGGTGTCCACAGTGGAGGGCGGGGTCACGGTCCAGGTGAATGGGGCTGGCGGGGCGGGCTTGGCAGGGCCGACCCGGCGGGGCTGGCGGGGCTGGCTCGGCGGGGCCGACCCGGCGGGCTCAGCACGGCAGGCGAGCTCGGCAGAGCGGGCCAACCCGGCGGGCCGGGCTTGGCGAAGCGAGCCCGGCGCCAGCGGCGCGGCCCCGATTCCAACGGCGCGGCGTCCCCTCACGGCGCGACATCAACCGCGCAACCCGGCACGGCAGTGCCGAATTGCCGGAACGGCAATCCTCGCCCGGCAGCCTCGAAACAGAACCCGAAAGACCCACACCCCCCGCAACCCCGATCCGAAGCCCCAACACGGCCGGCGGTGCCGTGTCAAGGCACGCTTTCCCGCCTTGACCCGGTACCACCGGCCGTAGTCACAATACGGCTTAGGGGTGGGGGGCAC